>CAZICR010000014.1:0-17367 GCA_964537795.1 uncultured Cellvibrionaceae bacterium
TTGGTGCGGCAGACAAGTTTGTTTACAAAGTGTTAAATGGTAGTTTTAGTTGTAGTGTTACCACCTTTGGTTCTGATCCAGCACCCACTAACTCAGTAAAAGAGTGTTCAATTCCTACAAGTGGTACAGGCGTAACATCATCAAGTTCCAGTAAATCCAGTAGCAGCGTTTCTACTAGTAGATCCAGTAGCAGCGTTTCCACTAGTAGATCCAGTACCGCAAGCTCAACTGCAGCAACGGGAACAGGGTCTTCAAAATGTGTTGCAGGTGCTACTTTTGAAAACGAAGTGGTTGATTGTGGTGGTAAGACGCTTGGTTTGACATGTCCAGGGGATAGTGATGCCCAACCTCCTGTGATTATTTTGAAAAATGCAACAGTTAAAAATCTGCGCATTTCTGGTTCAGGTGGTGCCGATGGTGTGCATTGTACAAGTGGTTCATGCGTTGCAGAAAATGTAGTGTGGGAAGATATCTGTGAAGATGCTGCATCATTACTTAGTAGTGGCACCAAATTTACCATTTTAGGTGGCTCGGCGTACAACAACACGACCAATTCACCTGGCGGTAAACCCGATAAAATTTTCCAGCATAATTCCAAAAACAGTACCTTTGAAATTACTGGAGGATTTACTGCCAAGGGTGTGAACGGAAAATTGTGGCGTGCTTGTGGTAACTGTTCCAACAATGGCGGTCCACGTAATGTGATTATTAACAACGTAACCATCGATGGAACTATTGGTGCCATTGCCGGGGTAAACCGTAATTATGGTGACAAAGCGACTATTCGTAATTTGAAAATTAAAGGTTATAAATTAGGTTCACCTGCAGTTTGTGAAGAGTATCAGGGTATAGATAAGTTGGTCACCAGCGGTGATGCACCAAAATATACTCCACCAAGTGGTAATGATTTCTGGAACACAGCGAACTGCGACGTTAGCAAATCAGATGTCACTGCCTTTTAATGTTCTTTGATTCATCATCTTCAAACCCTCTCTTGTGAGAGGGTTTTTTTTTGCACTGATTATTTAAGGGATTATTCAAAATAAAATGAATTGGTCTTGATACAGAAAATTTTGAGAACAAAAGCATATAAGTCATAAATTCCTGTTTACGATAAAAATTAAACTGTTATAGTCTCTTCGCTAGATTTTAGCGGGCATAACTTTAACTTTAGCTTTTCGCGGGCAATTTTTTTGCTTGCGACTCGCAATTGGGAGTCTTCCATGCTCAAAAAAATAATTTTAACAAGTCTGTTGGTTGGTGCGTCAGTAAGTGTTATGGCTGCCAATCGTCCTAGTGGCTACACAACCATTTGTAAAATTGGTGCAACCTGTTCTGTTTCAACATCGACTAATGTTGCTTTTGGTGCGGACGACAAGTTTGTATACAAGGTTCTGAATGGTTCGTTTAAATGTGACGTAGCTACTTTTGGTTCTGATCCGAACCCTGCGAAGTCTGTGAAAGAGTGCTCGATTCCAACAAGTGGTAGCGGAACGACTACAAGTTCTACTAGTTCTTCCAGCTCTAGTAAAACAAGCAGTACAAGCTCATCAACTTCAACCACTACCGGTTCAAGTTCTGAGTGTAAAGCGGGTGCGACATTTGAGAACAAAACCGTCGACTGTGGTGGCAAGACAATCGGTCTGTCTTGCCCTGGCGACGCTGAAGGTCAACCACCAGTTATTACCCTGAAGAATGCGACTGTTAAAAACGTTCGCATTTCCGCAAGTGGTGGTGCTGATGGTGTTCATTGTACGAGCGGTTCTTGTCGTGCAGAGAACGTAGTCTGGGAAGATATTTGTGAAGACGCGGCTTCTTTAATCAGCAGCGGTACCAAGTTCACCATTTCCGGTGGATCTGCGTACAACAACACCAGTAATTCTCCAGGTTCAAAACCCGATAAGATTTTCCAACACAATTCCAAAAACAGTACCTTCGAAATTACTGGAGGTTTCACTGCCAAGGGTGTGAATGGAAAATTGTGGCGTTCATGTGGTAACTGTTCCAGCAATGGTGGCCCACGTTACGTCACGATTAATAATGTAACAATCGATGGAACTATTGGTAGTATCGCTGGTGTAAACCGTAACTATGGTGATAAGGCCACAATTCGTAACCTGAAAATTAAAGGTTATAAAGCTGGTTCACCAAAAGTGTGTGAAGAATTCAAAGGTGTTGTGAAAGGAGACGGTGAATCTTCCAAGTACGGTGAATACTGGAATACTGCAAACTGTGATGTTAGCAAGTCTGATGTAACGGCTTTCTGATTTTTATAATAAATTTAACTTAATCGGCCCGCAAAATCAGTACCCTCTCTTCGGAGAGGGTTTTCCTTTATCGATTATTCTTCAACCTGCCAGCCTGCTTTTAAACTTGACCAGATTTCTTCAAATTGTTTTTGTTCCTGTTCCCTGAGCACATCATATTGGCCTTCCGTCAGCGTTGCGCGAGCAGTATTTAAATAATTATCTTTGTGGTTGTGCAGCGTTTCGTAAGCTTTCTCAACCAGGAATTTTTTCTCTTCCGGTGATGCTTTTTGTATCGCGGCGCCTGCGCCTTCCAGATAACGCATCAATTCCTGTTTCTGTTCAAGTTTGCTGATTAATAAAGCTTCACGTTTTTCTGTTGGTACTGCTTCAGAACCCTGCATTTCGTCAAAAAAACTATTCATTTGATATTGTTCATAAGCTGAATCTTTTAATAATTCATAGGTTTTTTTGTCTTCCGGTGAATTGAGTAGTTGTGCAATTTGCCAATCTATTTCAGCCAGACTTTCCTGTTGACGTCGAATGGCTTCATCTATTTCCGCTTGTGATGAATAGTAACCAACACTGGTGGCGCCCAGGATTTGTTCACGTTGCAATAACAGCTCTTGAAGTTTTGATTGTGATTGGCCGGATAAGCCCAATCGGGACATCAGCATACTGTATTTTTTATCCAAGGTACGTTTCATATTTTCTTGTTGGATTTCAGCAAATTTATTCAGTTTTGCTGAAGAGGGGGCGCCACTCATGATATTGGCTGTCGTTGCAGTTGTGGATGTTTGGCGTGATGTTTGCCCAAAAGCAATAAATTCCTGCAAATTATCAATTTTCTTTTCGTAATTGGCTCGTTCCTGTTTGAGTTGTTCTTCAAAATCTGCCTTTTGTTCGGCCAGTTGTTTATGCAGTGTTTTATTATCCAGATGGAGTACTGCGTAGTGAGCACCTAGCAAAAGCAATGCGATAGTGAGAAGGATACTGATGATTTTCATTTTTACCTCGTTATTAGGATTCGTCAGGCTTTCAAAACACGAATCAATTTTTTTAGTTGATATAAATTTAAGTCAGTTGATGCATAAATGCTTTTTTCTAATTCACGGCTTATGAGCATTAGTTGCTGACGGAGTTGTGGTTCCTGTTTGGCAACACGATTGCAAAATGCACTTGTAGTTTCCCCAGGATACCGATTGTAACCGCGTTTGATTAATTTTTTTTCGAGTAATGTCACAACTTTTTCCTGTTCAGGGTATGTTGCGCGATTTCTGAATCTTAAAACAAGAATTAGTAAGATGACCACTGTAATGGTTGCTCCTAAAAAAACCAGCCCAAGGCGCCAAGGGCTATACTTGCCCAAAATAGAATTAATAATATCCTCCCGATACTGATTGTCGTAATTTAACACAAATTTTTGCCAGTTATAGCCAGCGGCATCCCAGCGTTTTTGTAGTTGCCATAACCAGGGTGTTTTTTGCCATCGACGTGACAGGAGCACCTGATCATCCTGTGTCAATGCTTGGTCTATTCCTGCTTCAATACGATTAGGGGCAACAGATGCTGTGGGATCAATCCGTTGCCAGTGGTTATTGATCCAGACTTCTACCCAAGCATGCGCATCAGCCTGACTGACTAATAAATAATTTTCTATGTCGTTCCAGGTGCCACCCTGATATCCCACAATAACCCTCGCCGGTATTCCGGCACTGCGCATCACAAATGCAAAGCTGCTGGCAAAATGCTCACAAAATCCTTGTTTGGTTTTAAATAAAAAATCATCCACAGAATCCTGGCCTAAAGCAGGCGGTTGTAATGTGTAACGAAATTCTTTGGCAATTTTATTTTGCATTTCGTTAATAATTTGCTGTGCCGTTAATTGCTGTTCAATCCAGTTTTTAACCATCGCCAGTGTTTGTGGATTAGTATTTACTGGCAATTGCAGATTTTTTTCAGCCTCTGTATTGGAAGACGGATTATTAATAGAATATTGAAGATCGGATGTTACCTGATATTGTAATCGTTCGCGCACCAAATCATGGCTTTTCGCCAAACCTTGTTGAGTAATTCCTACACTGGATTGATTGCTGTTGATGTTGGTTGGGCGATCAAGACTGAACAGCCAGTGATGACCGTGGGGTTCCAAAATTATTTGATAGCTTAGTAGTTTGGATGATCCGGAATTATTGTTTGATTTTACTATTCTATCTTTGTCGGCTGCGCGCCATGTACGCCCATTAAAATCGTCGAGTATAAGGCCGCGCCAGTAAAGCTCTTTGGATTCAGGCGGTTCGCTCGATAGAAAAGAAACTCGAAAAGCGGCTTCATAATTTCTGACTAGTTGACTCAGGTCGCCAGGAGATAGTTCCTCGCTAAAACCTGTTGTAGGAGCTTTCTTGGTTGGCATAACCCAAAGCGGGGGGAATCTCGGTATTATCAAAAATAAAATTAACATTATTGGAATGGATTGAATCAATACGCTGAGATTTTGTTTGAAAATTTCTTTGATTGATTTGGTGCGATTGAGATAAAGCCTTTGCCAACTGCTGATTAAGAACCCACAGCAAATCAAAGCATAAAAAGCAGCAGACATAGTTTGTGATAACAGAAATTGAGTCGCAGTGGTCAGAAACCCAATAAAAATGATTAGTTGTCCATCGCGAATATTGCGAATTTCCAAAATCTTTAAAACAAAAGTGCAGGCTAATAAACCCAGTGCCGCATCAATACCAACGCGACCGGAAAAATTGATATATAGACCAATTGCACAGGCAATTGCTAATGTATTGGTAGTGCGACTATTGGGTAACGGCCAATTTTTTATCAGCGATTGCCACCGCCAAATGGCAATCAGGAACCACAAAATGCCTATCCAAAAAGGTAGATGTAATAACAAAGGCATAATCACCAGTGCTTGAGTAATTAACAAGCTGGCAATTTTTCGGCGAGATAAAATGCCTGATTCATTCACTGTGATTATCTCGCAGTGTTAAACCAAAAGTGGCCAATTCAGATAAGATTTTATGCAAGTGTATTTGACCTGAAGCGGGCATTATTTTTTTTTCGGGAAAATCCAATCCGTAATCTATTCCTGATTGTTCGTATTGCAATGCCCAATAACATAAGACACTTAATCGCTGTTCGGTGGCTAAGGACAAAGAATGCCAGCTTAACCATTTCTTGTTGGTCAGTGATTGTTCATTTTCTTTTGTGTGCAAGCCCGCTTCGCGTGCGTAGACTTTCCATGCAATATGTTTTAGTGAATCACCCGGCTGATAGTTGCGAAGAGTACCTGGATCGTCGCCCCCTTTTTTTTGATTGGCATTATTGGATTCATCCTCACCGGATAAGGATTCTGGTTCAATTGCTGCAAAAGGTTTTGGATAAACCAGTGCCCGCATATCCAGATTGATATGCGTCCAGCAACGAATCACCCCCAGTGGATAACGACTGTGAATTAATAATCTTCCTGGAAATAAAAAACCGCGATGATGACTGGGGCAGGGCACCTCAACTTCTGTAGGTGTATTCGGATGCAAATCAATAATAATTTTTTTACCGCCGGGCCAGGACAATTCCAAATTTTCGCATCCCGATGGGTTGGGGGTTGTTAGCTGAATAATAAATAGAATTGAATCTCCGGCAAACCCCTTGGGTGTATTTACGGCTTTTAGTTCCAATCCCGCCAAATTTTTATAAGCCTGCCAGATCGAGACAACAAAAATACTGATGAGGATGTAAGCAATTGCCAGTACCAAGTTATTTTGATAGTTGGTTCCCAGTAACCAAATAATAAAAATTGTGAACGCAAGACCCAAGCCAGTCAGGTTTGGAAAAGTATACAAATTATGTTGCGCCAATTTGTGGTTGATCGAAAGTGGTGCCCGTTTATCCAGCCATTCATCCAATCGTTTTCGATAAAGTTGTGCCAACGTCATAACACTTTGACCTGTTCTATCAAAATTTTTCCCAATTCATCGCTACGTGAGTCAATGGTGGCACCGCGTAATCTGTGCGTGATCACCGCAGGAATAACGGCTTGCAAATCTTCAGGAATTAAATATTGTCTATCATGAATGAATGCCCAACTTTTTGCTGCACGCAAAATAGCAAGTGCCCCACGTGGTGATAAACCATGACCAAAACGGTCGTCATGTCGTGTCAGGTTAACCAAACGTTGAAGATAATCCAGCAAGGTTGGGCTGGCGACTACCTGTTTTGCCATCAATTGTAATTCCGATAATTGATTAGGTTTTAATAAGCTGTGTAGCTGATTAATGTTTTCACGCGGGTCCAGTCCTTCCAGTAGTTGTCTTTCTGCTGCTGAATTGGGATAACCCAAAGAAAGACGCATCAGGAAACGATCCAACTGGGATTCTGGCAGAGGAAAAGTTCCACTCTGTGAAAAAGGATTTTGTGTCGCTATGACAAAAAAAGGTGAGGGCAGGGCGCGGGTTTTGCCTTCAATGCTGACCTGCCTTTCTTCCATGGCTTCAAGTAAAGCACTTTGTGTTTTGGGTGAAGTGCGATTAATTTCATCAGCCAATAAAAGATTGGTGAAAATGGGGCCGGAATGAAATCGGAATTGGCCTGTATCCCGATCAAAAATTGCGGCGCCCAGTATATCGGCAGGTAAAAGATCACTGGTAAATTGTACCCGTTGAAAATCCAATCCCAGTACTTTTGCTAATCCGTGCGCCAGAGTTGTTTTCCCCATTCCGGGCAAATCTTCCAGTAGCAAATGTCCTTCTGCCAGCAGGCAGGACAGAGCCAGTTTTATTTGGTGATGTTTTCCGAGTAGAATTTGATCAAGTTGTTGGATTAATTGCTGAATGATGGACTGCATAAGGACTCTATTTAATCTGTTTCCAAGGTTATCAGGAACTATAGGTGATTTAACCGGAATCGGAAAATTGGATTTGTTATTGATAAGATAAATGCCCTGTTAATACTGTATACTTGGGCGCAAATGAAAAAACCAACCATGGGTGGCGCGATTGATAGTCAGGTTTATAAATAAATTATTGGGGAAAAACGAGTCAAACAGGCAGCAACAAATGCAGGAGCCTGCCCCGGCGAAAACTAAAACCAACCATTCACATAAAACTTCACATTCCTTAACACAAGATTCTGATCAGCGTAAAACCAAATCCCGAAATTCCGGAAAACGTCCACCGCAACAGGGTCATCAACCCGAGACTAAATCCAGTCATTCCGCTTCCAAATCATCCGGCAAAAAAAAATCTGAAGCCTTGCATCAAACTTGGGATCCTGCTTCGTTCAAGATAGAAGCAATTGAAGGCAAAACACGTTTTCATGATTTTGATCTGACGTCTGAACTAATGCATGCAATTGCAGATGCCGGTTTTCAATATTGTTCACCGATTCAGGCGCAATCTTTACCTTACGCATTACAAGGGCGTGACTTGGTTGGAAAAGCACAAACGGGCACAGGAAAAACGGCAGCGTTTTTAATCGCTATTATTGATTATCTGCTGAGAACCCCACTCACAGAAAAACCTTACGCGGGTGAAGCGCGCGCATTGATTATTGCACCCACACGGGAATTGGTAATGCAAATTGCCGAGGATGCAAAATTACTTTGCCAATACACCAATTTACAAATTCATACTCTGGTTGGCGGTATGGATTACGCCAAGCAACAACGCCATCTGCATAATGCAGTGGTTGATATTCTAGTAGCTACACCGGGCAGATTGTTGGATTTTTGTGGCAATAAAGATGTGCATCTGGATCAGCTTGAAATTCTGGTTATTGATGAAGCTGATCGCATGTTGGATATGGGATTTATTCCCCAAGTGAGACAAATTGTTCGTCAAACACCACAACGTGAAGAGCGTCAGACATTATTTTTCTCCGCGACTTTTACCGATGATGTTCGTAATCTGGTTGATCAGTGGACTTATAAACCTGTGACCGTGGATATTGAACCGGAAGCGGTTGCCAATGCCAAAGTTGATCAGCATGTGTATCTGGTTTCTACCGAAGAAAAATACACTTTGCTTTACAATTTAATTCAACAGGAACATGCGGACAGTATGATTATTTTTGCAAATCGTCGCGATGAGTGTCGTGATCTGCAAGAAAAATTGCGTGCGCATGGAGTCAATGCTGGTTTATTGTCTGGTGAAATCAATCAACAAAAACGTGTTTCAACGCTTGAAGCATTTAAATCGGGCGACATGAAAGTATTGGTTGCCACTGATGTTGCGGGCAGGGGAATTCATATCAGCGGTATAAGTCATGTTGTGAATTTTACGCTGCCTGAAGAACCTGAAGATTATGTGCATCGAATCGGTAGAACAGGCCGTGCCGGTAAATCAGGAACCTCAATCAGTTTTGCTTGTGAAGACGACGCGTTACGATTGGAACCCATCGAAAAATTAATGGGAAGAAGTTTGAAGTGTGAACAACCCCCGGAATATTTATTGTTGACCCCACCGGATTTGCCTGCTGATTTTCAACCGGTGCATCGTCAATCAACGGGTACAAGTCGTCATTTAGGAAAGGGGCGTAATCGTCACCCTAAACGTTAAATATGTCGTCATCACGTCGTGCTTTATTAACGTTATACCTGAGCGCTTTTCTAATGGGTGCGACGGGTTTATTTTCAAAAACCATTCATTTACCTGCCTGGGATATTACCGGTTATCGCACTTGGATTGCGTCCTTTTTACTGTTTGCCTGGGTCTGGTGGCGTGAACGTAAAATTGGATTGTCATCAATCCGGGACTATTGGCGAATTATTTTTCTGGGTGCTTTATTAGCGATTCATTGGATTACTTTTTTTCATTCGATGCAGGTTTCCAGTGTATCTGTCGGGTTAATTTCACTTTACGCCTATCCTGTGATGACGGTTTTTATGGAGCCGTTTGTTAAAAAAACCTTGTTGGACTGGCGGGATGTTGTCACTGGGTTTGTGGTGTTGTTAGGTGTGTATTTTTTAATTCCCGAATTTAATCTGGATAATAATGTCACCCAGGGTGTTTGTTGGGGAGCAGTTTCAGCTTTTACTTTTGCGTTACGAAATTTATTACTCGGTCATTGGTTCAGCGGCCAATCAGCTGCGCGATCAATGAGTTATCAGGTACTGGTAGTGGCATTATTAATGACGCCGGTAATCTGGGTCTCAGACCATCAGCCAACCCAACTTGATTGGTGGCAGTTGGTTTGTTTGGGTATTGTATTCACTGCTTTTGCACACACATTGCTAGGTGATTCCTTGCGTTATCTAAAAGCAAAAACAGTGGCTCTGGTTGCTTGTGTCCAGCCGGTTTTTGGTGTGATTTATGACATTACTTTTCTGCATACTGTTCCGGGTTTAACTACCTTGATCGGCGGAGCGATTATTTTACTGGCGGCGGTTTATGAGTCAGTCAAAGAGCATAATCGACAGGCCGATCTTTAGTACCCGTTGTTCCATCGAATTTATAGGCTTTTACCTGCATTTTTGTATTTCTTGGCTAGACTCAAAGGAAACATTATGAGTCCGATACATGAAAAAAATCCTTGTCGTTGAAGATAGTGAAATGGTGATGAAAGTATTGCGTCATTTGATGCAATCGCTCGATGGCTATCAAACCGTTTATGCCTCCAGTCTTGCACAAGCCCAAGAGCTGTTTGACGAGCATCAGGGAGATTTTTTTGCTGCGTTGGTCGATCTGAATTTACCTGATGCTGCCAATGGAGAGGTGGTGGATTTCACTTTGAGTAAAAAAATTCCTACCATAGTATTAACCGGTTCCTATGACGAGAAGCGGCGTGAACAATTATTCAATAAAGGAATAGTGGATTATCTAACCAAAGAAGGGCGTTATGCTTACGCCAAAGCCATTAATATGGTTCAGCGTTTGGAAAAAAATCAATCGATAAAAGTTCTGGTGGTTGATGATTCCGAAATGTCACGCAAACATGTTGTTAATTTATTCAAGCGCCATTTGTATCAAGTTGTTCAGGCAGAAGATGGTGTGGATGCCATCAAGGTTATGCTGGAAAATCCGGATATAAAATTGTTAATTACTGATTACAATATGCCCAAAATGGATGGCTTCGAGTTGGTTCGAAATCTGCGTTACAAATATGAAAAAACAGATTTAATTATGATAGGTGTTTCTGGTGAAAGTAGTGAAGCCCTGTCGGCAAAATTTATCAAACATGGTGCTAATGATTTTTTGCGAAAACCTTTTCACCCCGAAGAATTTTATTGTCGTATTACACATAACATTGAATTTCTTGAGCTGGTAGAAACAATTGAATTTAATGCCTCTCATGATCACTTGACGGGATTGTATCACCGGGTGCAATTTTTCAATTCGGGCCGCGAGCAATATAAACAAGCGATTGAAAAGCAAAGTCATCTTAGTGTTGCGGTCATCAATATCGATAGATTCAGTCGCGTAAATACTGAGTATGGTAACGACTGGGGTGACCAAGCTTTAAAACAAATTGCAACCTCGTTGCAGGGAATGTTAGGCCGTTTTTTGTTGGCGAGAGCAGATGCCGATGATTTTTATTTGTTAATGGCCGGTTTGGATAACGAAAAAGCTTTGGCCTTAATTGATAAAGTGAAACAATTGTTTGCATCGGAAACTATTCGCATAAATGGTGAGGATTTGTATTTTACATTCAGTGCCGGTATCGCCGGCAGACTGACAAACAGTCTTGATCAACAAGTGTCAAAAGCGATAAAACTTATGCTTCGCGCAAAAGAAGCGGGTGGTAATATGGTTATTGCAGAAGATGAAGAAGACGATTAGCGTTTAGCGTTTAATGCCCGTTTCAAATTCGCGTTTAAATTTTTTGTCTTTTTTATAATCCTGTTTTTTAATTTGTTTTACTAGTTGCTGATATTCCTTCATTTTATTTGCTGTTTTATAGGCTTTTGCCAAACTCCATAACCCCCAAAAATAATGTTTATCCTGCGGATTTTTCATTTCGTTTTGGTAAATCAGAAGTTTATCTATTGCCAGTTGCGGATCTTTTTTAAGTAGAAGGTAAGTTTCACCGATTTGTAAATTTGAATCTGTCAGATACCACTCATCTTGTTTGGTTTTGTTGATGGTCACTGCTTTTGCTTGCAGTGCTTCCAGATGTGCCAGGGATTTATCGTATTGCTTCTCACCTCGATAGGTGCGCGCCAGAAAATAGTGTGTTGCAAGATATTTAATCTTGCCGGTTTCGAGTTGATTTGCAATTGTAACCGCTTCTTTTTGCCGGTCATGAGCAAGCAGATGCTCAAGCCAAATCACCTCGCTTTGTTCTAGATTATATTTTGCAAGGTCTTGCAAATAACGCTTTGCCTTATCTTCTGATCCACCTGCAACTCCGGGTGCTTGCAGGTGATAATAAATAGCAGATACCAACGCTCGCCTGTTACTGGAATCCTGTTCATAAACAGTTTCGTAAGTTTTGATGCAGGACTTGGCCAATTTAAGCGCTTTGAACATGGAAGCAGTTTGTGCGGTTTTACAATCGCGATCTGCTTGATCAAGAATTTTTTCAGTTGCATCGGTTGCAAACGTAAATGGTGTTAGCAGGCAAGCAAAAAAGATCAGCGATTTAAGTTGCATTGCGAATCCTTGGATGGTTGAGTTTTTTCTAAGACCCTATTGATTTTTACAGGTTCAATAAGTTCGCATCAATAAAAAAGGCGACAATATTGTCGCCTTTTTTGCTGCACAACATAAATCACGCGCGTGATTTATATTCACCTGTACGGGTATCAATAATAATTTTCTGGCCGATTTCAACAAATGCAGCCACTTGTAATTCAGTGCCGTTGTTGAGTTTGGCAGTCTTCATCACTTTACCTGAGGTATCACCACGTACAGCAGGTTCGGTGTAAGAAACTTCACGGATGATAGTGTTGGGTGGAGTAACAGAAATTACTTTGCCATCATAGAAAACTGCATCACAAACATCTTCCATTCCATCTTCCAACCAAGGCGCCATGTCACCCAAATCTTCTTTGGTGACTTCGTATTGGTTAAATTCCGTATCCATAAATACATACATAGGGTCAGAATAATAAGAGTAGGTAACTTCTTTACGATCCAATTGGATGTCTTCGAATTTGTCGTCTGCGCGGTAAACCGTTTCTGTGTTGATGCCGCTGAGCAGGTTTTTCAATTTCATTTTGACTACAGCAGAGTTACGACCGGATTTGTTGTACTCGGCTTTTTGAATCACCCAGGGTGAACCGTCGATCATTACGACGTTGCCAGCACGGCATTCTTGAGCATTTTTCATGATGTATTCCAATAATCTATGTTGGTTTAAGACAAGTAAAATTCGGTGCGCACTATACCTTTGTTTGGAAGTTTTTGAAAATTGAATTTCAAAGGGCCCCACCCTAACCCTCCCCTTGCCAGGGGAGGGGATCTGTTCCTCCCCCTGGCAAGGGGAAGGTTAGGAGGGGGGTCATGTTCTACAGATCGGATCCAGTTATTTCAATGGCTTAGCTCAACCGCGAATGGCTCTCTCAATGGCCGCAATATCTATCTTGCGCATGCTCATCATGGCGTCAAACACACGTTTTGCCACGGCTGGATTGGGGTCTTTATCCCCAGAGGCTGGTGTGATTTGCCGGAAAATACTGGTATTTAATTTCAATATCCTGAAGTTGCTGTCGCTAATTAGTACTGCAAGTTCAACTTATCCATATAGCAGATTGTTTGGATTCCTTGGAAGAGATGAGAAAATTTCAGAGCTTTGTAGATAAATTGACATGTGATGTCAACCAAAACGTCAATCTTGCGCTAAACACATTTTCAATAGGTTGGAGTGACGTTATGAAATATTTTTTGCAGTCTTGTTTTTTATTGGTGCTTGTAATTTCCTTGGTTTCTTGTGGCGGCTCTACTGGTTCTAGCTCACGCTCTGTAAGCTCAATGAGTATGTCATTGCACGCTTCTTCGATAGTGTCGTCATCCAGCAGTCTTGCATCTTCCTCATCCAGTCAATCGGAACACCTTGCAATTATGGGAAAAAATATTATTGGCCCAGATGGTAACGCCATGGTATTGCGAGGTTGGAATTGGGGGCGTTGGGGTTTAGTTCAACCGAACGATGCTGTCGATAACGCAGCCCAGGGGGCTAATGTCGTTCGTATTCCATTGCGTTGGTGGGGTTATTATGCGTCGGGAGCCAATATTGATAGCCGTGATGATTCTCAAACTAAAACTGCCGGCATTGATGCGACTAACCTGGCTATCCTGGATACAGCTATGGATCAGGCATCAGCCGCACATCTGTGGATTATTTTATTTATTGATTCTGACTGTGGACAAAATGGAGCTCAGGATGCTGATGAAGTGGCATATTGTGACCCGGACAAGCAATACCCTTTGGGTCACAACTTCTGGTCGGATCCTGATGCTCGTGAGAAATTTATTAATGTGTGGAAGTTTATTGCTGCGCGTTACCGAAATCATCCCTACCTTGGTTTTTTTGAGATATTGCCAGAACCTGATCCGCAAAACGCATCGGATATGGAGATTACCCATTTCTATCAACAAGTCGCTATGGCAATTCGCGAAGTTGCGCCGGGAGTTCCTCTGCTAATTGGGCCGCGCGCTTACCAGATGAAACGGGTAGATAAGGCATATGACCCTCATTTGCAGGATGTTATTTACACTGCGAACTTATTTTTACACACGGGTGGAGCTACAGAGCAAGACAATATTGATGACCTGAGTGCTCGGCTACGCGATTTAGAGGACTTGGGTGAGCATTACCAAGTGCCGATATTTGTGCAACAAGCAGGAGTTATGTCAGGCGATGATCCGCAATTTCATTATTTGGATGCGCTGCTTAAGTTGTTGACCGATAAACAAATTGGATTCACCTACTGGACTTATCGCGATACATTCAATCCCTATGCCTATGGGGTTATTTACCAAAACGGAACCGGCGGTTGGGAAACCAAGACAGAGTCCCTTACAAGAATTACTGCGTCTTTCAATAAAAGTAATTGATTTGGTTTAACGCTAGTCTAGTTGAGAATTTTCGAAGTTCTTGGCGTAAAAGCCTGCGCTGCCAAAAACTTTTTTCTGTCATGGACGCCTAGCCTTTTTATCTTATGTACTAATCGTTTTAACTAAACGCGTGAACAACCGTTTCTGTTTATTCTTGAGTGGATCGTCTGATTTTCTCTAGGGCTGCATACAGGTATTCCGTAAAGAAACCATGCATTAAAAATCGTTGGCTTAAATTCCAGGGTCCTACGAGATAAAGAGGGAACTTGTTGTAGGCCATTTCAGTTAGCAAGGGTTGATTCAAAATTTCACTAAGTCTAATCGCAATCGATTGATCAAGATTGAAACCGTTGATCGCATCACGATATTCTTCTCGCGTTAACAGAAAACAGAAAAGACACATAAATAATGCATGTGCACTTTCAAAATCAATCACTTGTGACCAGCGTTTTTCAACTTGAAAATTTTTCATGTCGATGGGTTGCCAAGCTGACCAATTTAGTTGTGTCTGCTTGACCTCACTTTTATCCCAGTAACCCAATTCTCGAAATACTCGAAACAATTCCTGATCATGCTTCACAAAACTGTCTTCACGCATATCTGAAATTGTTTTGGGATAAAGCCTTAGTAATTCAGGAGATTGTTTTCCAGAATTTTGCGCCAAAAAATTAAGTAAATTGGATTCTGTGGTGTAGTGTCGCAATATCAGCATATTGGCTTCATGGCTGACCAAATGCTTGCAAAACCAACAAATTAATTTTTGCAGCAACCCATGTGCGCGGAATTGCGGAAAAGGTAATCGCTTAAAAAACCAGGTAATGTGCAGGAGTAGTGCGAAAACAAGTTGCAGTAAAGGTCGTACCGTCCAACGAAAGGGATTGTCGAGATCCTTTAGCCAAAGCTCAACCGCTTCACGCTCGATTGGAAACGAGTTGTCGTATCTTAGCGCTTCAAGGTAAGCGCTGCGCTCTTGATTACGCATCAATTTCTTCCAGTTGTAATTGGTACAAGCGCGCGACCACCCGCGCAGTTTTACAAATAGGTTTAGCCTGTTCAGCATTTAGGCAAACACGATTTAATAATGTGTAGAGTTTTTGCATGTGGGCATCATCATTGTCGCCGTGATATCGCATAAAGCTCACTGCATTATCGAGGCCTGTTAGCTGTACTATTCGTGCAGCCCAACCTTCTGCCATTTTTTGACCGAGCCCTTCGATGATCCACATAGCACCGATTAAATCTATCGGATTGGTTTCAGATGCTTTGTACATTAAAAATGCATGCAATGCTTCTGTCCCTGCATTTTTTTCCGCTGATTGGATTTCTTCCAGTTGTCCTCCGGCAGCGACATAGTCTCGTTCAAGTGCTTCATAATCGCGATGTTCTTCTTTTGCATGGCCTATCACAATGGATCGCACATCAGAAAAATTGCGATCAAAACTGGATGCGCCACGAGTAATCCAACGTGACCCTTCAATGACCTGCTGGCGTAAATTTTTGAGCAAGTTGAGATAATCCTCTCGATCAAAATTTCCTTGTTCGAGACGTTTGATAATAGGAACACGATTTAGATCACGTTCAAAATCAAACCAGATACGCATCAACTCTTGTAAACACAATTGCGCCTGTTCATGTAAATTACTTTCCATGGTTTTCATCCACCACCGTTAATTTCATATAAGCAACGTTAAATCGACCGCTCTCAGGCACCATACAGATAATCGTATCTCCAGGTTTAAAATCCTGAGTGCGATAGAATTCATCGAGCATAATAAAAATAGACGCACAACCTGTATTACCCCTGGTGTAGAGATTGGTGTACCAGCGTTCTTCCGGTATTGCTACTCCAGCTTGAATCATTAACTCGAATATTTTTCCTTTGAAATAGTGAGAGGAAAAATGGCACAACACGTGATCAACTTCTTTTGGTGAAACCAATCCTTCAGCTATTAAACGTAAAAAGCCATCCACGCCGAGCTTGACAATATTGTCCAATAATCGCACATCCTGTCGAAGCACCAAGGCGCCTGCGCGTTCTGCGTCAGCATAAGTATCATAATCCTGCCAGGTACGTTGATCGGATAATTCATGAGGCATACCGACACTCATACAGGTTGGATATGCATCAGCATGCGAATAACTTTTTATCCAGTCAACACGAAAACAACGCCCACGAACACGTGTTTCCAATAAACAAGCACCAGCTCCATCTGATAGCATCCAGCGCAAAAATTCTGCATTGAAGTCCAGGTCATCATAATCAAGTTGTTCATAGCGTTTTGCTTTGAACAATCGTGAAACTAACTCGCTTGCAATCACCAATGCACTTTCATGCTCGTTACACTTGAGATTTAAATAAGCGTGTTTCATAGCCATCAAACTGCTTGAACAAATGCCATGCGTGCTATGAATTTCAACATCGGGAAGTTCCAGCTGCGCTTGCACCATACTGGCAAATCCAGGGAGAACTCTATCTCCCTGACTGGTTGCGCAGCACAGTAAGTCAACCTTTGCCAAATCCAATTTGGCGTGCTGCATACAATTTATGCCAGCATTAGCTGCCATTTCTGTATTGCTAATCCAGGTTTGTTGTTGGGCGTTAATGGCATAATGACGATTCAATATTCCATTTGAAGCCAGAATTTTTTTCTTTAATCTGCTTGGTTTGCCGCGAATTTTCCCAAGAATATTTTCAATTTCTTCATTGTCGATTCCGGGACCAGGAAGAAAATTCCCTGTGCTGGTAATGTAAACATTCATTTCGATTTCCTTTTTAAAACAACGAGAGCACAACGCAAAAATTCTTCCGCGTAGGGGAACACGCACACAATAGTCATAAAGGTCAGATAGCCCAGTAAATATCCTTCACCACCCCAAGGTTCCGCCACTCGTCTAAATTCAAATGCGCCAGCCCAATCCAAACTGAAAAGACGATGTGCAATGTCCCAATTTAAAATAAAAATAATCGACAACATGTACAAAGGAAGTGTGGCGAGATAACTGTGAGCATGCATTTCCCAAATACTGATATGACGTTTGGGCGCTGCGTAGTGCACGTCAACATGTGCGACCAATTCGTGTAGTCCCCAAACCAGAATGCACACGAGCAGAATGCCTAT
>CAZICR010000015.1:0-13289 GCA_964537795.1 uncultured Cellvibrionaceae bacterium
TTGACGGTCCATTCCCGCGTGGCGATAATTTTTTTTGTTGATTCAATAAAATACTGTTTGTCTTCAAATGCTGCAATTGCCGCCGCTTCAGCGATACGATCCAGCGGATAGGAATTGAAGCTGTTTTTGATGATGTTCAGGGCCTCTATCAGTGTTTCATTGCCTATCGCCAAGCCTACACGCATGCCTGCCAAAGAACGTGATTTTGACAGTGTTTGCACTACCAGCAGGTTTTCATATTGATCAATTAGGTTTGCAGCAGATTCTGCTCCAAAATCCACATAAGCTTCATCAACCAGCACAACAGATTGAGTGTTACTTCGTAAACAACTTTCGATTTCTGACAGTGGTTTACCTATGGCTGTGGGGGCATTGGGGTTGGGGAAAATAATCCCGCCATTCGGTTTTTTATATTCATTTAAATCTATAGTGAAATCATTTTTTAACGGGATTTGTTCGTAGTTAATTCGAAACAGATTGCAATAAACCGTGTAAAAACTATAAGTGATGTCAGGAAATAAAATTGCTTTTTCCTGTTGGAAAAACGCCATAAATGCCAGTGCCAAAATTTCATCCGATCCGTTGCCGACAAATACTTGCGATGGTTTTACGCCATAATAATTGGCAATAGTGTTTTTTAATTTTTTCGAGTTGGGGTCAGGATATAAGCGAAGTTTTGCAATCACTTCTTCCGTTAGCAATGCGCTGACTTCAGGTGATGGAGGATAAGGACTTTCGTTGGTGTTGAGTTTAATAAGCCCGTCTATTTGCGGTTGTTCACCCGGGGTATAAGGTTCCAGCTCGCTTACCAGTGGGCTCCATAAGGTTGACATTTCGTATCTCGCATTGGTATCTGACATTGGGGGTGAGGAGTATAACTCAATCGGAACTTTTTGCGATTTGCATAAGTCAGAGGGCAGGTATTTTCTTTTTGGCTTTTTTGAACAACTGGAGTTTGGTTATGAGTCAATTTTTGTTTTGTTGGGGATTGGTTATCAGTATTTTTTCTGCTGGTTTTGCATATGCAGAATTACCGGATTTTACGGAATTGATTGAGAAAAACTCTCCTGCTGTTGTAAAAATTACTGCAACCAGTCGTACCTCTCCGAATCAATTGAATAAAGGTATCCCACCCGGGATGCAGCAACAGATACCGGATATTTTTCGTGAGTTGTTGGAGCAACGTCAAATGCCGAGAGAGCAGGGGGCGTTGGGTACAGGCTTCATAATTGATTCCGATGGTTATATTTTGACAAATGATCATGTTGTGGATTCGGCGACCAATATTAAAGTGGTGTTGAGTGATCAACGTGAGTACGAAGCCAAACTGATTGGTAACGACGAGCGATCTGATTTGGCGCTTTTGAAGATAGATGTGAAAAATTTGCCAAAATTAACGCTCGCTAAAAATGAGAGTTTGAAGGTAGGGCAATGGGTAATAGCTATAGGCTCGCCTTATGGACTTGATTACTCTGCCAGCGCAGGAATTGTTAGCGCTATCGGCCGTGCCATCCCCTCCGCGCATTCGGAAAGTACCTATGTTCCTTTTATCCAGACAGATCTGGCCATTAATCCCGGCAACTCGGGTGGGCCTCTGTTTAATCTTGCAGGGGAAGTGGTTGGAATCAATTCACAAATTTTCTCTCCTACCGGAAGCTCGGTGGGGTTGTCATTCGCTATTCCATCAACTCTTGCCTTGGATGTAGTCACACAATTGAAAGAAAAAGGGCGAGTTGATCGGGGTTGGTTAGGGGTTTATTTGCAAGAAGTTGATAAAGGGCTGGCCAATTCTTTGGGGCTGGATAAACCCAGAGGTGCTCTGGTTAATGATGTAACCGAAGGTGGTCCCGCCGATAAGGCAGGCATCAAAGCTGGCGATGTGATCATTGGGTATGCCGACCATGTAATTAATCATTCCAGTGATTTACCTCATTTGGTGGGGCGCACTCGCCCAGATACCAAAGTTGATCTGACTATTATTCGCAAAGCCAAAGAACAGACCATAGATGTGCGAATTGGTAGCCTTCCTGGAACCCCTGAAGAAATTCAGGCGCAGGCTCCTGCTAAAAGTAGCAAGGTGACCAATGATCCGCTTGGGTTGCAATTGGTAATCTATGAGCAAAATGAGCGAGGACCCAATGCTGGTGTGTTGGTTCAAAATGTGAAGCCCGGCAGCCCTGCTGCTAAAGCAGGTCTTCGTTCCGGTGATGTCATTACCCAATTGGCTTTTACCGAGATCAACAGTCTGGATGATTATCAAAAAGTCGTGAAAGGCCTGAAGAAAAATGAAACCTATGCAGTTCGATTCTTCCGGGAAGGTCGCGCGGTTTTCCGCTCTTTGGTGATTGAAGACTAAGTCGTTCTTAACCTGACAGAAGGGGATTAAATCCGCTAGAATGCGCGCACTTTTGCTCCGGTCCTTAACGACCGGAGTTTCCCCCTAACATTAGGTAGTTAACCTCTGTGACTGATCTTAGCCATATCCGAAATTTTTCTATTATTGCCCATATTGACCACGGGAAATCCACCATTGCCGACCGTTTTATCCAAATGTGCGGTGGCCTGAGTGATCGTGAAATGGAAGCGCAAGTACTTGATTCCATGGATTTGGAACGCGAGCGTGGTATCACCATCAAAGCCCACAGCGTGACCCTCCATTACAAAGCACGAGATGGAAAGACCTATCAGCTGAACTTTATTGATACTCCCGGTCATGTGGATTTCACCTATGAAGTTTCCCGCTCCCTCGCCGCATGCGAAGGTGCGTTGTTGGTAGTAGATGCCGGACAGGGTGTGGAAGCGCAGTCTGTTGCTAACTGTTACACCGCCCTTGAACAAGGTTTGGAAGTGATTCCGGTTTTGAACAAAATGGATTTACCTCAAGCTGAGCCTGATCGTGTTGCGCAGGAAATTGAAGATATTATCGGTATCGATGCCACCGAAGCTGTGCGTTGCTCAGCCAAGTCAGGCATGGGAATGGAAGACGTGTTGGAAGAGTTGGTGCGCTTGGTGCCACCACCAGTCGGTGATGTTGATGCACCTTTGCAGGCTTTGATTATCGATTCCTGGTTCGACAATTATCTGGGTGTCGTGTCGCTGGTGCGTGTTAAACAAGGCACACTCAAACTGAAAGATAAAATCATCGCCAAAAGTATTGGCAAAGCCCAACTGGTTGACGGTGTTGGTGTGTTCAGTCCAAAACTAACGCAGTTAAAAGAACTTAAAGCAGGCGAAGTAGGATTTGTTGTTGCTGGTATCAAGGAGATTCTTGGCGCTCCCGTTGGCGATACCATTACACACGCCTCAACTCCAGATGTAGAAGCGCTTGCCGGTTTCCAAAAAATCAAACCACAAGTCTATGCGGGTATGTTCCCGATCAGCTCAGATGATTTCGAAGATTTCCGCGAAGCGCTGGCCAAACTCACCCTGAATGACGCTTCATTATTTTA
Organism: uncultured Cellvibrionaceae bacterium; assembly: GCA_964537795.1. Classification (GTDB taxonomy): domain Bacteria; phylum Pseudomonadota; class Gammaproteobacteria; order Pseudomonadales; family Cellvibrionaceae; genus Cellvibrio. Next base: position 3,450 of record CAZICR010000015.1, read on the forward strand.
CGAACCCGAAAGTTCGGATGCTTTAGGCTTTGGTTTCCGTGTCGGTTTCCTTGGCATGTTGCACATGGAGATTATCCAGGAACGTCTGGAGCGCGAATACGATCTCGATTTGATCACGACTGCACCAACGGTAGTGTATGAGGTAGTCAAGCGCGGTGGCGAGGTCATCTTTGTTGATAACCCATCCAAATTGCCTGATCCAGGTTCGATTGAAGAAATGCGCGAGCCAATTGTGGAGGCCAATATTCTGGTACCACAAGAACACTTGGGTAATGTGATTACTCTTTGTATAGAAAAGCGTGGAGTTCAGAAAGATTTGCAGTTTACCGGTTCCCAGGTGCGTGTGCGTTATGAGTTGCCGATGAATGAAGTGGTTACCGATTTCTTTGACCGATTAAAGTCGGTTAGTCGCGGTTATGCTTCATTAGATTACAGCTTTATTCGTTTTGAGGCTGCTAATTTGGTGCGTCTGGATGTGTTAATTAATAGCGAGAGAGTCGATGCATTGGCAATAATCGTGCATCGCGACAAAGCCCATAAAATGGGGCATTCATTGACCGAAAAAATGAAAGAATTAATTCCTCGGCAAATGTACGATGTGGCAATTCAAGCGGCAATTGGTGGTCAAATCGTTGCGCGTTCAACCGTAAAAGCCCTGCGTAAAGATGTAACAGCCAAATGTTACGGTGGTGATGCAACCCGTAAGAAAAAACTGTTGGAAAAACAAAAGGCTGGTAAGAAGCGTATGAAGCAAGTGGGTAGTGTTGAAATCCCGCAAGCTGCCTTCTTTGCTGTATTAAAAATCGATAGTTAATTGTAAAGGCTTAATAATGACAGAAACACTCGCCAAACTGCTTACCTATGGGCTGCCTTTTATTGTCTTGTTTATGGGGTTGGTCTGGATAATTGATGCGATTTTTTTTGCGAAAAATCGTCGTCAGAAAATCGCGGATGTTGATAAAAAATTTAATCCAAGCGACAAAATGTCAGAAGCTGAAGTGAAAGCTTATGAGTCTGCAAGGGCAGAAGCTGCTGTTGAGCCGGCGGTTGTTGAATACTCCAAATCATTTTTCCCTGTTTTGTGTTTTGTGTTTGTAATGCGTTCATTTTTATTTGAACCTTTCCAAATACCTTCAGGGTCGATGATTCCTACGTTAAAAATAGGCGATTTTATTTTGGTCAATAAATTTACCTATGGAATTCGCTTGCCTATACTCAACTCAGTTGTGATTCCGATGAATACACCTCAACGTGGCGATGTTATGGTCTTTTATCCGCCACACCAGCCAAAGGTCAGTTTCATCAAACGTGTGATTGGATTGCCTGGCGATGAAATTCGTTACACCAATAATCGTCTATATATTAATGGCAAGGAAATTACTCAAACTGAATTGGAAACACAGTATCCTGAAGTTGGGTCTGAGTGTATGGGGCTGAGGTCACAATACATAGTGACTGATGAGTTATTGACTGATACGCCGCATAAAATGCAAAAATGTGAAGTTCCCGGCGGCTTGAGTCGCGATGGTCATTGGACTGTCCCCCAAGGGCATTATTTTATGATGGGCGATAATCGTGATAACAGTGCGGATAGCCGTGCTTGGGGCTATGTACCAGAACAGAATATTGTGGGTAAAGCAATGTTTGTTTGGATGCATTGGAATGATTTCTGGAGCATTCCAAGTTTTAGTACTGTTGGTTCCATTAAGTAATACACAATTAGCTGAGGGTAATCACATGAGCACACAGAAAAAAATAAAAAGCATACACCAGCAACAGGGTTATGGACTTATTGAATGGTTGTTGATTTTATTGGTTGTTGCTTTTTTGTTTTTGGTTGGATTTCGTGTGGTACCACTTTACTCAGAAAACCAATTTGTGGTTGCGGGACTAAAAGATTTAGTCAAAGTGGATGAAAATTTAAATGATCTAACGGATGCCGAGATCCGCAAAAAAATGGATAATTTTTACAACATCAATGGTGTGCGTTCGGAAGGTGCACAAAATATTGAAATAGAAAGGGAAGATGATAAGGTTGTTGTAAAAATTGAATATGATGCAGAAGTGAATTTATTTACTGATCAACCTGTCATTGGCACAGTGAAAGTGGTGATTCCATTTAGAAATCACCTCGATAGTGAATTTCCTAATGACTGTTGCAAACCACACAAGGCGACAGATAAGTAGTGCAGCATCATCATTCTTCTTTGATTGTAAAACTGGGTTACAGCTTTCGTGATTCCAGTTTGTTACGTTTGGCTTTAACCCATCGCAGTTTCAGCGCCGATAACAATGAACGGCTGGAATTTTTAGGCGATTCCTTACTGAATCTAATTGTAGGCGAAGCGTTATTTGCAAAGTTTCCGTCTGCCCGCGAAGGTCAATTAAGTGGATTAAGATCCGCTTTGGTTAGAGCGGATACTCTGGTATTAATTGCGCGTGATTTTGAATTGAATCGCTTTTTGATTTTAGGCGAAGGCGAATTGAAATCGGGTGGTCTTGAACGGGATTCCATTCTTGCTGATACAGTTGAAGCTTTGATAGGCGCAATTTATCTTGAAGCAGGGTTTGATACTTGTCGTAAGGCGGTGTTGGATTGGTATGCAGATAAACTGGATGATCTATCCTTATCTGTGACTCACAAAGATGCCAAGACACGCCTTCAGGAATATTTGCAATCCTGTAAAAAACCCCTACCTGATTATCAAGTGGTTGAAACGATTGGTGAATCACATGCGCAACAGTTTGTTGTTGAGTGTCGTGTTGCATTACTTTCCAAACCTACTGTCGCTCGTGCATCAAATCGTCGTGAAGCTGAGAAATTGGCAGCGTCACAGGCACTCAAACTTCTCAACCTGTAATTCTTATGACAGAAAATAGTGTTCAAACCCGTTGTGGATACGTCGCCATTATTGGTCGTCCCAATGTTGGCAAATCGACTTTGCTCAATCATATGCTGGGACAAAAAATCAGCATTACTTCGCGTAAGCCCCAAACCACTCGCAATAATGTTTTAGGTATAAAAACTGAAGCCGGCATACAAATTATTTTTGTTGATACACCCGGCATGCATCTTGGCCAGGATAAAGCCATTAATCGTTACATGAATCGTTCGGCCAATACTGCGATGAAGGATGTTGATCTGATTATTTTTGTGGTTGATAAACTGGCGTGGACTGAAGAGGACGAAGCTGTTGCGCGTCAACTGGATCACGTTGATTCACCTATTATTTTGGCGGTCAATAAAGTTGATCAAATCGATGATAAAGAAACCTTGTTGCCGCATATTCAGCGCTTGTCTGAAAAACTATCGCCAATTGAAATTGTGCCACTCTCGGCGTTGCGTAATATAAATCTGGATAGATTGGAGAAGATTATTACCGAGCATTTACCCGAAGCTGTGCATCTTTTTCCGGAAGATCAGATTACTGATCGCAGTTCCCGTTTTATGGCTGCTGAAATTGTCAGGGAAAAAATCACCCGTCAACTGGGTGATGAGTTGCCCTATGAAATGGCGGTTGAAATCGAAGAGTTTAAACATGAGGGACAATTGTTAACTATTTCTGCGCTAATTCTGGTGGAAAAATCTGGCCAGAAAAAGATTTTAATCGGCGACAAAGGAGAGCGAATTAAATTGATTGGCACCCAGGCGCGTATTGATATGGAAAAATTATTTGAAAGTAAAATCATGCTGAGCCTTTGGGTGAAAATAAAATCCGGATGGTCGGATGATGAACGTGCATTACGCAGTTTGGGTTACAGCGATTAATATTGTATGCGCGTAGAACATCAGCCAGCCTATGTTTTACATCTGAAACCTTATCGAGACACCAGTGCTATTGTGGATTTGTTAACCCCGGATTACGGCAGAATCTCTGTTGTGGTTCGCGGGGTTAGAAAAAGTAAAAATCCCAAACGTCAATTGTTAAATCCTTTTCATGGTTTGCTGGTCAGCTTTCAAGGTGAAAGTGAGCTTAAATTACTCACACAATTTGAATCACATCAACGTTACTTCACATTGTCGGGATCACATCTATATTCCGGATTTTATTTAAATGAATTGTTGGTTCGTTTATTACCGGAAATGGATGCGCATAACGATTTGTTTTCTTTGTATGAATCGAGTATCCAGTGTCTGCACCAACAGCTTGAAATAGAACCTGTGTTGCGTCGTTTTGAATTTCGATTATTGTTGGAGTTAGGTTATGCCATTAGCTTCACTGAAGACGCTATTCACCATCAGCCGATTAAACAAAATGCCAACTATCTTTGTGATCTTGAGCAAGGATTTATTGAAGTTGATCAGGATGCAGCACAAAGAATCGTTATTCGAGGCGCAGATCTTATACTGATTGAGCAGAACGACTACCGTCTGCCCGAAACGCGACGAGCAGCAAAAAATTTAACCCGTTACTTGCTTAAACCTCTGTTGGGTAAAAGACCCCTGAAAAGTCGGGAACTTTTTTTAATGTAAGAAGACTTTTGGAATAACTTATAAAACAACTGTTTCTGCAAGACCAAACAATTCGTCAATATTTTTTCCTTTTTGCCACTCCATTACATCATCAAGCGCCATGTAGAGTGAACCAATAGCGCTGGTTGCATCGGCGTATAATTTTTTCTGAAATAATTTATCAATTAGGCCACTGATATATTTGAGCCTTGGAACTCCGCAGTAACAACTGCTGCCGTAGAGTTTGTGAATTACTTCACCTGCTTGTTCAAAATTATTATCTCGCATGGCATCCATAATTAGTTGCTTTTCTTCGGCAATGCCTGCAATTAACATTTTTAACATATCTCTTGCTAGCGCTGGTTTGTTGTTGCTGAGCTTCAAACAGAGTGCGATATCAACTGAGCTGTTAGCGGTGTTGGGTTCGGTAATTCGATCTTTAATGTTGGGTTCTATGGTGTTGGGTTCTACATTTTTGATAGCTATTTCTTTTTTGCCAGACAAACTTGCCCATCTGTTAATGACATGGATGAGCTGTGCTTCACTGACAGGTTTGCTTAAACAATCATCCATGCCTGCGATCAGCAATTCTGATTTTTGTTCAGTAATACTGTGTGCAGTCAAGGCTATTATAGGTGTTCGTTTTTTGCCGCTTTCCAGCTGTCGAATACGACGTGTTGCTTCTATGCCATCCATTCCCGGCATTTGAATATCCATAAAAATAACGTCAAAGTTATCTTCTTCACAAGCTTCAATAGCTTGTTGGCCGCTGCAGGCCTGCCTGACTTTTGAATTTAAAACAGTTAGTAATTCGGTAGTGAATTGCAGGTTGGCAGGGTTGTCATCAACGAGTAGAACGGATGTGACTTTTCGTATGTTGAGTAGATTGTTATCCTGAGCTTGATAATCAATTTCCAGATAACTACAGAGCAATTGATAAAACTCCTGATGTGAAACCGGTTTATTTAAATAGATAATGGATTGATTATCAGAATAAGTTTTAAATAAACGTTGGTGTGCCGGTGTACAACAGGCAACCAATTGGCAGTTAAATTCGGTTTTTAACTGATCAGCCAAATTACTTAATAATACCGGCGGTATTTTTCGTTCATTGGGTGAAATATCGAGAATCATCAAATCGTACAAAGCATCATTCAAGCGCGCTGCCTTCATCGCTGGGAAGCAATCGTGAATGGCGGCAATCAGATCTGGTGTGTTGTTCCATTCACTCAGTAATAGACGAAATTGTTCCAGCGAATCGATATTCTCGCCACAAATCAATATTTTATATTTGTTAAGGTTGGATAATGCAATTGTTTCGGGTTGCCGTTTTTCAATGCCGAAGCGTGCAGTAAATATAAATGTTGACCCCTTATTTTTTTCGCTGACAACACTAATATTGCCATGCATCCGTTCAACCAGTTTTTTGCAAAGTGCCAGGCTCATTCCCATGCCTTCATATTCGCGATTGATTGAGCCGTCTACTTGATTAAATGGGCTAAACAATTGTTTTTGTTCTTCCGGTGTTAAACCTATTCCTTGATCGGCGACACAAATTTGCAGTGTAATCTGGGTTTCCAAGTGTTCGATGGGTGTTATCTGGACTTTAATATTTCCGGCATTACTGTATTTGATGGCATTGGTAACCAGCGCAGACAATACTTGTTTGAACCTGAGGCCATCTCCCAATAAATGTTTTGGAATACGATTATCCATTAGCGTGATGATTTGCAAATTCTTTTCGTGGGCTTCCGGTGCAAAAGTATGAGTGACTTCATCAACTAATTTTCTGATAGGCAATAATGCGTAGTCGAGAGTCAGTTTGCCGGAAGCAATTTTGGAAAAATCCAGAATTCCATTCATGACTGTTTGCAAATGCATTGCGGAATCACGAATGGTTTCCAATTGCTGCTTCTGTTCTTCATTGAGCGGGCTTTTCAAAATTAAATTCACAAATCCCAAAATAGAATTCAGTGGAGTGCGAATTTCATGGCTGGTGTTGGCTAAAAATTCCGATTTAATTCGGCTGGCTTCCAATGCTTCTTTTCGCGCTATATCCAATTCAACATTTTGCGACTCCAGTGTTTCCATGGTCTCGTTCAAATCATCAATCGCTTGATCAATATGCGCTTGCATATCCTGATGTGCCGCCTGCATGGATTCGGTCAAACGATTGATGGAAATGGCAATCTGATTAAATTCGGGTGCTTTTTGGTCGGGAACTCGCGATTGGTAATCACCGTCAATCAATTTATCCAATGTGCTTTGAATAACAGCCAGAGGAGTGGTGATACGCTGATAAAGTCGAATCGAAAAAAATGCAACCATAATCAAACACAATAAAGACAAAGTAATGGTAAGAATAATCGCTTCGTAATTGAACACCAGATAAGGTGAAGACATCATTTCAATTTCAACCCAACCGATCGAATTTTTATTTTCCAGATCAACTAATGGTTGGTAAAAGCGAATGCTGCGGGAGGTCTCACGTTTTCCAGGTGTTACTGAGTTGGCTTCGCCTGGATCGGTTGACGCCATAAAACTGGGTCCGGCGTGATAGCGAACATTGCGTATTGCATCGTAAGCTTCAACCGCACGTATGTAAGGATCTTCCAATGATGCTGCAACTATATGTTGTGCAAGTTCTGCATTGTTTTCCATTAATGGCTTGTGTAATAGATGCGCAGTTTTCTTCACCAGAGTGCTGGCGCGTAAATCGATAAATTTACCCAATTGCTCAATGCAGAGATAAGTCAGTGTTATTGAAATCAGCACAATAAGTGTGACTGAAGGGATAAAAATCAAACGCCGTACATCAGCTTTAATACTGTAGGTTTTACCAAGCATAATAAGTCCTTACTTCGAGTTTCATCGCCCTGGGTTCGAAGGTAGAATAGCTGCCCTTCGTACCTGACTGCAATCCGAGATTGATTATGGATTTTCCGACCATCGACGCTTTTGTTGGCAATACCCCGCTGGTTCGATTACAACGACTCCCTGGAAATACATCCAATCAGCTGTTGGTCAAGCTTGAGGGAAATAATCCTGCAGGGTCAGTCAAAGACAGACCTGCCTTATCCATGTTCCAGCAAGCAGAAGCCCGTGGTGATATAAAACCCGGCGATACCCTGATTGAAGCTACCAGTGGTAATACCGGCATTGCCTTGGCGATGGTGGCGGCAATCAAAGGCTACAAAATGATTTTGATCATGCCGGATAACAGCACCGCTGAACGTAAAGCAGCTATGACAGCCTATGGTGCAGATTTGATTCTGGTCACCAAAGCTGAGGGCATGGAGGGCGCACGTGATCTCGCATTAAAAATGCAGGCAGAAGGAAAAGGGAGAGTGCTGGATCAATTCGGCAACACGGATAACCCTTTGGCGCATTACACCACTACTGGGCCAGAGATCTGGCAACAAACAGCAGGTCGAATTACTCACTTCATCAGCTCCATGGGCACCACCGGAACTATTATGGGAGTTTCGCGCTTTCTGAAAGAAAAAAATCCTGCCATCAGGATTATTGGTCTACAACCAGAAGAAGGAGCGCAAATTCCCGGCATTCGTCGTTGGCCACAAGAATATTTGCCGAAAATTTATCACCCTGAACAAGTAGATCAGATTGTGAATATGTCGCAAGCAGAGGCTGAACAGACCATGCGCGATCTGGCACGCAAAGAAGGCATCTTTTCTGGTGTGTCATCAGGGGGCGCGGTGGCGGCGGCTTTACGTTTAAGTCAGCAGCTTGAAAACGCAGTGATAGTAGCGATTATTTGTGATCGTGGTGATCGTTATTTGTCATCGGGATTGTTTAATTAATTTGTTTCGTAGGATGCCGTGGAGCGCAGCGATACGCATCATTGATTTCGCTATAAAACCGATGCGTATCGCTGCGCTCCACGGCATCCTACAGAAATTGCTAAAGAATTTTGTAATGAAAAAACCTAATGGAAGTAAAACAGTTTTCGGTAAAAAACCCACAGGGGAAAAGACCGAAAAAAAATCAGTCTATGTTGACGATGGGCGCCCGCGTTTGCAGCAACCGCGTAAAGAAAAAATCGAGCAACCACTGGACAATATGCGATTGGGTGAAATGACCATTGAGCGTATGGGGCATGACGGTCGTGGCATTGCCTATTGGAATCAAAAAACCTGTTTCGTCGAAGGTGCCTTAACAGGCGAAACAATTACTGCGCGTTTGGTAGCCAATCATCCACGTTATGCGGAAGCACGTGTTGATCAAATTGTCGAAGCATCCACTGATCGTATTGCAGCACAGTGTCAACACTATACCCAGTGTGGTGGTTGCCAGTTACAGCATGCACCCGCAGCGACACAATTAGCGATTAAACAAGCCGCTGTATTTGAGCAACTTGAGCGTTGGGCCAATGCCAAACCAAAAAAAATTCTCGATCCTGTTTTATCGCCCGCTTATGGTTACAGGCGCAGTGCGCGTTTGGCGATTGATGAACGCGGTGAAGTTTTTTTGTTAGGGTTTCGACAAACCAATAGTCATCAATTAGTAAATATTGATGAGTGTTCGGTGCTGGTACCGTCACTCAGTCAATTGATTAAACCTTTACGGGGTTTATTAGCTAATCTGCCAACGAAAAAAGCGATTTCGCATGTAGATTTATTAGCTGCCGACAAAACACTGATTGTGTTTCGTCAAATGGAATCACTCAGTGATCAGGATTATCAACAAGTTTCTGATTTTGCAAAAAATCATGATTGTGAAATTTGCTTGCAACCGAATAAATCGCCCGAGTTGGTCAATTTGCAGCAGCAAGCGATTGATCCGCGTTTGTTTTATTCCCTGGAAAAATTTCAATTAAAAATTGGTTTTCACCCACTGGATTTTATTCAAGTCAATGCTGAAGTGAATGAAAAAATGGTAGCACAAGCTTTATCGCTTCTGGATGTAAAACCGGACGAAACAGTTCTGGATCTATTTTGTGGTATAGGTAATTTCACTTTGCCTATAGCCACCCACGCCAAGCGAGTGATAGGTATCGAAGGACAGGAATCCATGGTGTTGCGTGGTCGTGAAAATGCCCAACGTTTGGGTATAGAAAATGCAGAGTTTTTCGCGGCAGATTTGGAAAAAATGGGGGTGCCACGCTTGCGTCAGTTGTGTGGCCCACTGGATGCAGTATTGCTCGACCCTCCACGTGACGGCGCCAAAACCAGCGTGGGTTTAATTGCGCAACTTTCTCCCAAGCGTGTGGTCTACGTCAGTTGCAATCCGGCAACCATGGCGCGCGACACCAAAGAACTACTGGCGGCCGGGTATCAACTAAGTGCATTGGGGGTAATGGATATGTTCCCGCAAACCGCACATGTTGAATCCATGGCATTGTTTGTTCGCAAATAAAATAAGAAAAA
>CAZICR010000015.1:13389-17315 GCA_964537795.1 uncultured Cellvibrionaceae bacterium
AAACCGCACATGTTGAATCCATGGCATTGTTTGTTCGCAAATAAAATAAGAAAAACAACAAAGAGAAATAACAGGAGCGACCAATGGTTAAAGTGCGTCAGGATCATCCCATAGCAGCCGATGGCCAAGTGGATATAGAAGCCTGGATCAACCGTGTCGATCATCTACACAGCCAATCCGAAAAAGCACGCGCTGAACTACGCCGTGCGGCTGAATTGAGTTTGTCGCTGGTGGATATTCAATCCGAAGACGATCACAATTGGGGCGAAGATTTTTCCTGTTTTCGAATCGGTTTGGAGATGGCAGAAATTCTTGCCGATTTAAAACTGGATCAGGATGCATTGGTTGCGGCTATGTTGTATCGCGCCGTTCGTGAAAACAAAATTACCTTGGTAGAAATTCAAAAACAATTTGGCGATACAGTATCCAAATTGATTAAAGGTGTGCTGCGCATGGCAGCCATCAGCTATCAACGAAAGGAAACGGAAGAGCGTGTATTGGGCAATGAAGCCGAAGTTCAAGCTGAAAAAATCCGCAAAATGTTAGTCGCTATGGTCGATGATGTGCGCATTGCATTGATCAAATTGGCTGAGCGAACCTGTGCCATTCGTGCGGTAAAAAATGCTACCGCACAACGTAAAAAACAAATCGCCCGCGAAGTTGCCGATATTTATGCACCCTTGGCGCATCGATTGGGTATTGGCCATATCAAGTGGGAATTGGAAGATCTTTCTTTCCGTTATTTGCAACCGGATGAATATAAACAAATTGCGCAACTGCTCGATGAACGCCGTCTTAATCGCCAGGAATATATTGAAAAATTATTGGATTTGATTCGTGAACATTTACGTCGATCCAATATTAATGGCGAGGTCACGGGGCGCGCCAAACATATTTACAGTATCTGGCGAAAAATGCAGCGTAAAGCGATCCCTTTTTCGCAAGTTTATGACATTCGTGCTGTCAGAATTTTAGTGCCGCAAGTACGTGATTGTTACGCGGTACTCGGAATTGTGCACAGTTTGTGGCGAAATATTCCGCATGAATTTGATGATTACATTGCATCGCCAAAAGAAAATGGTTATCGCTCATTGCACACGGCGGTAATAGGTCCGGAAAATAAAGTGTTGGAAGTGCAAATCCGTACTTTCGAAATGCACGAAGAATCTGAATTGGGTGTTTGTGCGCATTGGCGTTACAAAGGGACTGATACAGAAATTGACAAAAGTAGTTACGAACAAAAAATTGCCTGGTTGCGACAAGTATTGGAATGGCATGAAGAGCTGGGCGGTGACAATCAACAATTGCAAGAAGATTTTCGTAGTCTGGATCAGGATCGCTTATATGTGTTTACTCCCGAAGGTCATGTAGTCGATTTACTTCGCACTGCTACACCTTTGGATTTCGCTTATCGCATTCATACCGATGTGGGCCATCGTTGTCGCGGTGCTAAAGTCAATAACCGAATTGTGCCGCTGAACTATCAGTTGAATAATGCTGATCAGGTTGAAATATTAACCGGCAAGCGCGATATGCCCAGTCGCGACTGGTTGAATCCGGCTTTGGGGTATATCAATACACCGCGTGCGCGTGCAAAAGTTCAACAGTGGTTTAAACAGCAGGCGCGTGACCAAAATATTGCAGAGGGGCAAGCATTACTCGATAGAGAATTTCGTCGCCTGGCATTGTTGGATCTGGATTTTGAAACTCTGGCAAAAAAATTAAAATTCCAAACGCTGGATGATCTTTATGCGGCTGTTGGCGCCAGTGATATGGGTGTTGGGCAAGTATTAAATGCCGCACAAAAAATTGTCGATGAATCCAATCCGCAACAACCTTTATTGCCTTTTAAAACCAAAGCGCCGAGCAAGAAAAAGAATTCGGATTTTTATATAGAAGGTGTGGGTAATTTACTCACACAAATTGCCAATTGTTGTAATCCGGTTCCAGGTGACGCAATTGCCGGCTACATTACTTTAGGCAAAGGCGTTTCGATTCATCGTCAGGACTGCACCAATTTATTGCAATTACAAACTGATGAACCTCAACGCATTTTAAAAGTAGAGTGGGGCGATCAACCACAAAGTACTTATGCAGTTGATATTGTGATTGAAGCTTATGATCGTTATGGTTTGTTGCGTGATATTACGACTTGTTTTGATAATGAACGCATCAACATCATTGCGTTAAACACAGTTTCGGATAAACAAAAAAGTACAGTGGATATGCAAGTCACAGGTGAGATTCGCGGCATTGATGAATTGAGCCGAATTTTAACCAAGTTAAATCAGTTGCCGAATATAGCGTCGGCGAGACGGAAGCATTAAAAAGCTTTATTCCTCCTAACCCCACTTGGCAGGGGGAGGGACAGTTCCCCACTTTGAAAAAGGGGGGCTAGGGGGGATTTAAAATCATCGTAAAATTGACCATCTTAAATCCCTCCCAGCCTCCCTTTTTCAAAGGGAGGAGCTAATTCCCTCGGGGAGGTAGGAGAGGGGGTAAGGATTTTAATTATTTGAGAAACACACATGTCATACACTATCACCGATCTCCTTTATTTAATGCAACGCCTCCGCGATCCGCAAACCGGTTGTCCTTGGGATATCACACAAACTTACGAAACGATTGCGCCTTCCACGCTCGAGGAAGCTTATGAAGTGGTGGATGCTATTGAGAAAAAAGATTTTGTGCATTTAAAAGAAGAATTGGGTGATCTTTTATTTCAAGTGATTTTTTACAGTCAAATCGGCAAAGAGGAAAATCGTTTTGAATTTGCTGATGTAGTGTCAACATTGGTTGAGAAATTAGTACGTCGTCATCCTCATGTTTTTCCGGATGGAACCTTGCAGTCGCAAATCGAAAATCGCAAGAGTTTGCCGGAAGATGTTAAGGCGCGTTGGGAAGCCATCAAGCAAGAAGAGCGTGCAGCCAAAGGGACACAGGCTGTGTTGGCGGATGTGCCGCTGAATTTGCCGGCCTTAAGCCGCGCAGCTAAATTGCAAAAACGTGCCGCTTCTGTCGGTTTCGATTGGGAGGATATTCAAGGTCCTATTGCTAAAGTTCGGGAAGAGTTGGCCGAAGTAGAAACGGCATTGACTGATCAGGATATACAGGCAGTTGAAGAAGAGTTGGGGGATTTGTTTTTTGCTGTAGTGAATATCACTCGGTTTCTTAAAATTGATCCTGAGCAGGCACTACGTAAAGCCAATCTCAAGTTTACCCAGCGATTTGAATATATCGAGAAGAATCTTAACAAACCTTTTGCATCATCAAATATTGACGAAATGAACCAGTTATGGAACCAAGCAAAAAGCTTGGATAAATGCTATAAATCCGATACAAAATAGGCTACTAATACCAGTCTTATAGTCTATGATACAAACATGCCCCCGTCGTAAAAGGTACGCAGTTGGACAGTCGCGAAGTTAAACCCGGCTATCTGGACGAACGCTCCAAGAGCCATAAAATCCATATCTCCGAGCTTAAAATTGGTATGTTTGTCTCCAAGCTCGATAGGGATTGGTTGGACACTCCCTTTTTAATGCAAGGTTTTGTGGTTGAAACCTTGGAAGATATAGACCTGGTTGCGCAATACACCGAACACGTCTGGGTGGATGAATTGGTTTCCGAATGGATTCCTCCTGAGAAGCGTTCCATAGATGATACTTACCAATATAAATCCGTATATGCCAATAAGACAGATGCTAAACAAGAGCATTCGAATGCATTGGCCACCTATAAACAAGCCCGTCGATTAACCCGAACCTTACTGGATGATTTGCGTTTTGGCACTGTCATAGATTCTGACAAAGTTAAATCGACAGTGAGCGATTGTATGTACAGCATTTTGCGTAACCCGGATGCCCTGATTTGGATGTCACGCATGCGCAATGAAGATGAATACACCGCTGAGCATTGTTTGAATG
>CAZICR010000016.1:0-17290 GCA_964537795.1 uncultured Cellvibrionaceae bacterium
ACTGGGCGCTACGGCCTACGGGAATAAAAGGGCGTTAGAGATTGCTGGGTGGAGGGGGGATTCACCACCACCCCCATCACCACCACCACCACCATTAGCACCACCACCACCATCAGTATTACCACCACCATCAGAACCGTGACAAATAGTGCAATTATCCTGAAACAAACGCTGTCCCATTTTCATGGCTTCCTGCTTGGTAGCCAATTCGGTAATCGGCATCTTGGCGAAAGCCCCATAGGTTTGTTGATAAAGCTCTTCTGCCTGTTTTTGGTCATGGCGTAATTCGTTGACTGCTGTCCAGGTTTTTCCATCATATTCTTTGATAGGAACACCTTTGTAGAGTCCAAGCCCCGGATAAATAATCAGGTATCCGATTGCAAATACAAAGCTGCCCAAAAACATGTAGAACCACCAACGAGGCAAAGGATTATCGTATTCCTCTATACCATCGTATTCGTGTCCGGTGGTTTTAACTTCGCCGGTTTCCGGACCTTTCACTTCGCGACGACGGTTTGCCATCAGTAACCAAAACAATAACGCCAGATTGGTTAGCGTTAAAACAATAATCCATAAACTCCAAAACGTAGTCATAATCAAATCCGCCCTTCTGGATGATCAGCTTTTTGATCATCTTTTTGCTGAAATTCTGGTTCATCGGCAAAAGGTAACTTTGCATCTTCTTCAAAACGTTTTCTCAACCCGGGAGCAAAGGCCCAGAAGCAAACACCAAAAAATGCGATAGTTACCAATACCGTCGAAATAGCGCCTAATGTACCTTGATCCATTAGCGTTTCTCTTTCAGTAATATGCCCAAGTTCTGCAGATAAGCGACCAAGGCATCCATTTCTGTAACGCCTTTAACCGCTTTTTCTGCGCCAGCAAAATCTTCTTCAGTGTAGGGAACACCCACTTTTGACAATGCACGCATTTTGTCCGCTGTATGTTTGCCATCCAGTCTGTTATCAAACAAATGTGGATAGGCAGGCATAATCGAATCAGGCACTAAAACTCTCGGATTGTACAAGTGGGTTTTGTGCCAATCGTCAGAATAGCGGCCACCTACTCTTGCCAGATCAGGTCCGGTACGTTTTGATCCCCATAAAAAGGGGTGCTCATAAACAGATTCACCCGCTACAGAATAGTGACCATAACGTTCTACTTCTGCACGCAAAGGGCGGATCATTTGTGTATGACAAGTGTGGCAACCCTCACGAATATAAATATCGCGGCCCTCCAACTGCACTGCATTCAGGGGCTTCAAACCTTCAATCGGAGTGGTGGTTTCTTTCAGAAAAAACTGCGGAACAATTTCAACCAAACCACCAAAGCTGATGGCAACCACCGCCAGTACCGCCATCAAACCAATATTCTTTTCGACTAAATCATGACCTTTCATGCAAATTCCCCTTAAACCACAGGCGCTTGAACAGGCTGACTGGCCTGAACAGGTGATGACTGATTAGCTGATTTGATCGTGCGGTAAGTGTTGTAAGCCATCACAAACATACCACTCAGGAAGAAAGCACCACCAATCAAACGCATGACATAACCGTCTTTGCTGAATATCACCACTTCAATAAAGCTGTAAGTCAGAGAACCATCAGGATTGAACGCACGCCACATCAAACCTTGACCAATACCGTTGATCCACATGGCCACTACATAAAGGACTGTTCCTACTGTCGCCAACCAAAAATGCAGGTTAATCCAACTAACGTTGTACATGGTTTCGCGGTTATAGAGTTTTGGAATCATATGGTAAACAGCTCCGATGGAAATCATTGCCACCCAACCCAATGCACCTGAGTGCACATGGCCTACAGTCCAGTCAGTGTAGTGAGATAAGGCGTTTACGCTCTTGATTGCCATCATCGGACCTTCGAAAGTGGACATACCATAGAAAGACAAAGCCACAACCAAAAAGCGCAAGGTTGGATCAGTCTTCAATTTATGCCAGGCACCTGACAAAGTCATAATGCCGTTGATCATTCCACCCCAGCTCGGCGCCAATAGAATCAATGACATCACCATGCCCAAAGATTGGGTCCAATCCGGCAATGCGGTGTAATGCAAATGGTGAGAGCCAGCCCAGATATAAAGAGAAATCAAAGCCCAGAAGTGAACAATCGATAATTGGTAAGAGTACACGGGGCGACCGGCCTGCTTGGGCACAAAGTAGTACATCATTCCCAAAAAGCCCGCGGTCAGAAAGAAGCCCACAGCATTGTGTCCATACCACCACTGCACCATGGCATCAGCAGCACCGGCGTAAGCAGAGTAAGATTTGGTCAAAGTCACCGGAATAGCAGCACTGTTAACTATGTGCAGCACAGCGACTGTCAGGATAAAGCCACCATAGAACCAGTTAGCTACGTAAATGTGCGAGGTGCGACGTTTGACGATAGTGCCAAAAAACACTATTGCGTACGCAATCCAAACCAGTGCTAATAATATGTCGATTGGCCACTCAAGTTCGGCATACTCTTTTGAAGAGGT
Source organism: uncultured Cellvibrionaceae bacterium (assembly GCA_964537795.1). Classification (GTDB taxonomy): domain Bacteria; phylum Pseudomonadota; class Gammaproteobacteria; order Pseudomonadales; family Cellvibrionaceae; genus Cellvibrio. Next base: position 2,500 of record CAZICR010000016.1, read on the forward strand.
CATGCCCAAAGGCAGAGTGATGGCGGCCAACACAATCACTGCTTGCCAACCCCAGAAAGTAAAAGGAACCAACCAACCACCAAAGAGTGTGGTCTGGCAAGTACGCTGCACAACATAGTAAGAAGTGGCGAAGAGCGCGCAACCACCAAAAGCAAAAATAACCGCATTAGTGTGTAAAGGGCGCAAGCGACCGAAGGATGTATAAGGCTGGAGAAGATCGTTCAACTCAGGCCAGACTAATTGTGATGCAATCAGCACCCCCATACCCATGCCGAAAATTCCCCAGACAATAGTCATGATGGAAAATTTACGGACTATATCGAAGTCATAGACTGGTGGATCACCAGCTAAAGTTGCGTGACTACCCATAGGACATTCCTACTCTTGATTTAAAAACAAACTTTTAACCGCAGGATAAAACCAATCCAGCTCGACTGCGGTATTTTGCCCCAAGGCTCAACATTTTGTCTCACTCGCCTGAGGATCCAATTGACATTCATCAAACTATTTACGGCTTTTTACCGCTTATTTCAAAACTCGTCCTTTATTAGCCGCGATTCGCATACGCAATGCATTCAGCTTGATAAAACCTTCTGCATCTTTCTGATTGTATGCACCTGCATCATCTTCAAAAGTGGCAACTTTTTCATCAAACAAACTATCCACAGAACGACGACCGACAACAATCACATTACCTTTATACAATTTGACGCGAACATCACCATTTACATAAAACTGCGACTGATCGATCATCGCCTGCAACATTTTACGCTCAGGACTCCACCAGTAACCGTTATAAATCATGTCAGCATACTTGGGCATCAAACTGTCTTTCAGATGCGCCACTTCACGATCAAGTGTAATTGATTCAATGGCACGATGCGCACGTAACATAATGGTGCCTCCGGGAGTTTCATAACAACCGCGAGACTTCATACCAACATAACGGTTTTCCACCAGATCCAAACGACCAATGCCATTTTCACCGCCAATTTTGTTGAGATAGGTAAGCACAGTCGCCGGTGACATTTTTTCACCATTGATCGCAACAATATCACCTTTCTCATAGGTCAGATCCAAATAGGTTGCTTTGTCCGGAGCCGCTTCAGGTGCCACAGTCCAACGCCACATGTCTTCTTCAGCTTCATTCCACGGGTTTTCCAGAATTTTTCCTTCGAAAGAAATATGCAACAGGTTAGCATCCATTGAATAAGGGGATTTTTTCTTTTTGCTGAAATCAACCGGGATACTGTTCTTCTCGCAGTATTCCATCAGGCTTTCACGTGAAGTCAGATCCCATTCACGCCAAGGTGCAATCACCTTGATACCTGGTTTTAATGCATAAGCACCCAATTCAAAACGCACCTGATCATTACCTTTACCGGTCGCGCCGTGAGAAATAGCATCAGCACCGACTTCATTGGCGATTTCAATCAATCGTTTGGCTATCAAAGGACGCGCAATCGAGGTACCTAACAGGTACTCACCTTCATAAATTGTATTGGCGCGGAACATAGGGAAAACGAAATCGCGAACAAACTCTTCGCGCAAGTCGTCAATGAAAATTTGTTTAACGCCAAGGGCTTGCGCCTTGGCACGTGCAGGCTCGACCTCTTCACCCTGACCTATATCAGCCGTAAAAGTCACCACCTCACAGTGATAATTCTCTTGCAACCACTTCACAATGACCGAGGTATCCAAACCACCGGAATAGGCCAATACAACTTTCTTAATGGATGACATGGGATCGCCCCTTTGGATAATGTTTGTTCAATCGTATCGATTTTAAAGCCCGAGACTTCACGGGCGCGGAATTTTACTCGCAAGCGCGCCAAATGCCCACAGTTTCTGTGGAAGAATTATGCACAAAGAGTGAGTGCATAATATTTAAGCAACTCAACAATACCCCTATCCCTATCCGGCAAATCATCTCGCGCCAACACCCCATCCAAATACTGAACATATTCATCACTATTCAACAATTGATTATTCAACCGATTTTTCTGTAATCGTTCGCGACAAAAATCTTTCCATTTCAATTGCTCGGATTCTGTTAACGAAGAAGGGAAATTGCGCGCGCGGTAGCGAAATAGCAGTTCGGGTAGGCGTGGGTCGAGGAAAGCAGGTTTTAAACTTTTTAGGCCATGGGCATCCAAGCGACGGACTTGTTCGAGTAAGTAGCGATCTGAATCTTGTAAAAATCCTTGATATAACATTTGTTCAACATCTTCCGCAGGCGGGAAAGGATTATCGACATAAAGTGCTTCGAGCTTTTTCATTACCCGCTGATGTTCAGCCGAAGTCAGTCCGTAAAAAAATTTCCAATGTTTTTCGCAGAGAGTTTTATCAATTAACAATTTCTCTGCCACCTTGTCGTCCAACATATTGGGCGGCAATAGCATAGGCGACTTATTCAAATGAATTTCTTTCAGCGCGAGACGCTCGGATCCTTCAGGCAATTCGCTGCCGGGGGTATATAAACGGATTCGTAATTCTTCGACTGATAACGACAACAGAATCGACGGATCGCACATCAGGTTTATGCTGATCACGGAATTTTTATTCAGCGGATGAAAAGCCAAAGGCAACACCAAGGCTGCATTACCATTTTCAGAAGGAAAGCGTGATGAAAAATGCAGCAAGGGTTTATTGTTTTCTATATCGATTAAAGTGGCAGCAAAACGTTTATCGCGTAATTTAAAAGCATAATCAAATAATTTTGGCTGTCGGACTTTTAATAATTTAGCGACGGCAATAGTGGCGTACACATCCGAGAGTGCATCATGCGCAGCTTCATGAATTAATCCATTAGCTTTACTTAATTCTTCCAACTTGAAACAAGGGCGACCATCTTCATAATTCGGCCAATTAATTCCATCCGGTCGCAATGCGCGAGTCATGCGCATAACATCCATTATGTCCCAACGACTATTGCCATTTTTCCATTCGCGTTCATAGGGATCATAAAAATTTCGATACAATGCATAACGTGTGACTTCATCATCAAAACGAATCGAATTAAAACCTACGCCACAAGTTTCAGGCGTTGCTAGTTCGCGATGAATAGCTGCCACAAATTCTTTTTCTGATACTCCTCTTTCAAGCGCCAGTTGCGGAGTAATTCCGGTAATTAAACAGGCTTGTGGATCGGGCAGAAAATCCGGTGATGGTTTGCAATAAATCATTAATGGCTCACCGATGGGATTTAAATCCATATCAGTGCGCACTCCGGCAAATTGTACAGGTTTGTCAAATGCCGGATTTGTTCCCCAGGTTTCGTAATCGTGCCAGTAAAAGGTTGATGTCATTAAATTATTTCCAATTTTTTGATTTTTTTGTTGAGATCTAGACCCCACCCTAACCCTCCCCTTGCCAGGGGAGGGAATTGCTCCTCCCCCTGGCAAGGGGGAGGCTGGGAGGGGGTCATGCTTTCAAAAAAATTCACAATTTTTTAAACCTTATCGCCACCCCACCACTAGTCGCCAATTTAAATTTCAACTGATCTTTCGCTGTAACTTTCTTCTTCTCAATAACCATGTCATAGGGATTATTTTGCCATTCAGCCTTGGCACCATCGCGATAAATCTGTGCTTCGTACTGTTTGTCGGGATCAAGGAAATTTAAATCAATTTTTATGTCGCGCGCGTTTTCATCAGTGATTGCACCTAAAAACCAATCATCGCTGTTGCGTTGTTGACGCGCGATAACAATGTAGTCGCCGACTTCACCCGCCAATGCCTGGGTTTTTTCCCAGTCCGTGGGAACATCGCGAATAAATTGAAATGCGGGCTTGATGGTCTTGCCATCTTTTTCATAATAATTTTCAATTAAATCGGCGGCCATTTGAATCGGGCTGTAGATCACAACGTAAAGCGCCAATTCTTTTGCGAGAGTTGAGCGCACGCGATTTTCTGCTTCCAATCCGTAAGGTGCCAAATTAAAAATACCCGGTGTGTAATCCATTGGACCGGACAACATTCGAGTGAATGGTAATAACACTGTGTGTTCCGGTGGATTAGGTGGTGAGCCCCAGGCGTTATATTCCTGACCGCGCGCGCCTTCACGTGCAATCCAGTTGGGATAAGTTCTGCGTAAACCTGTGTCTTTTATGGGTTCGTGGGTATTGATACTAATATGACGCTTTGCTGCTTCAGTCACTGAACGTAAATATTCACCGATATTAAATTGTCCATCGTGCCATTCATTTCTTACGATTCCGTTTTCATCCATGCGTTTTATTTTTCCGCCATCGGCCACGTAACCAGTTTTCACTTGGGCGACACCGTGTTTTTTGTAAAGATCAAACGCATCCGACATTTGGTTTTTATAATTAATCACAGCGCCGGAGGTTTCATGATGACCAACCAATCTGACACCTTTTCTTAATCCGTAAGCAGTGACCTCGGACAAATTAAAATCCGGATAAGTTTTGGTAAAACTGAATACATCACCATTTTGATACCAGTCACCATCCCAACCTTCATTCCACCCCTCGACTAACACTCCATCGAAACCGTATTCGGCTGCGAAATCCATTAATTTTTTTGTATTTTCCGTTGTAGCACCATGTTTGGGGCCTGAACCCCAGGTTTGCGTACCAACATGCATTCCCCACCAGATACCAATATATTTTCCAGGCTTGACCCAACTCACATCACCCAATTTATTGGGTTCATTTAAATTTAAAATCAAACTGGAATTAATTAATCCATAAGCGCTTTCTGAAATTTGAATAGTTCGCCAGGGAGTGTGCAAGGGCAATTGGGTTTTGACTTTGATTCCGTCATGCCAGGGCGTTAAATCGGCTTTCATCACACCATCACGCTGTTGATCCAGTGTCATGGATGCATAATCTGTCAAAGCCGCTTCGTGAATACTTAAATGCACACCGGATGGTAAACGAAAAGTGAACGGTGTATGTGCACGATCCAAGTCTTTTACTGCTGTGGTGTTATATAAAAATTCATAACGATTCCAATTGCGAGAAGGAATCCACCACGCAGTGGTCTTATCCGCATCAGGAATAACGAATTCGGTTTTTTCATCAACAATCTCGACCCGTCTGTTGGTGATTTTCCCCAAATTTTTCTGCTTGGGGATTTCATAGCGAAAGCCCAAGCCGTCGTTAAATAATCTGACGCGCAAACGCATTATTTTTTTGGTGTTTGCTGTACCGGAAAATGTCACCAGCAATTCATTGTGATGATCGCGCATTAAACGCTGCTCGCCCCAGGGCTGTTCCCAAGTGGAATCCTTTGACGACTTTTCTTCTTTAACGATTTTTAAATCGCGCGCAAAACCATCAAGGGTTTTAAATTCCAATCCCAATATGGATTTTTTAATCACTTCCTGTCCGCGATAAGTCACCCGGTACGCGGGAGTTCCCGCATCATCACTAACCGAAAATTGTATTTCATTGTTAGGCGATGACTGAATGCAGGTTGTTGACCATGAGGGATAAGGCCACAGAACTAACACAACCGAGCCATATAATTTAAGGTATAGAAAAATTTTTATTTTCATGACTGAAACTTCCTGAATTATGTTTTTCTTAAAATACCAATGGATAATTTTTGTTACCAAGAAAAATGGTTCTGAATCTGATTTTGCCTTACTTGTACGCTTTACCCTATACTGCCGACCATTTTTGTTAAGAGTGGAGTATTTCATGAGCGACCTTGAAAGTTTATTTGCCAGTAACATCAAATGGGCAAATGATATTAAACGTCAAAAACCCGAGTTTTTTTCTTCCCTTGCCAAACAACAAGCACCCGAATATTTATGGATAGGCTGTTCTGACAGTCGTGTTCCTGCAAACCAAATAGTCGATTTGGCACCCGGAGAATTATTTGTGCATCGTAATGTCGCAAATGTGGTAATTCATACTGACCTGAATTGTCTCACAGTGCTCAACTATGCCGTTGAATTTTTAAAAGTGAAACATGTCATGGTGACGGGTCATTATGGTTGTGGTGGAGTGAAGGCTGCCTTGGAAAACCGCAAGCTTGGTCTGATTGATTATTGGTTACGCAATATCCGTGACGTCTATTACAACAATAAGGTCGAAATGGATTTAATTACTGACGCTGATGCACGGGTGAATCGGCTTTGTGAACTCAATGTAATTCAACAGGTTGATAATATTGCTCGCTGCAATATAGTGCAAAATGCATGGGCCAGAGGCCAGGACTTATCCATTCACGGTTGGATTTATGACATTCATGACGGAATATTGCACAAATTACGCGAACCGATTGATTCTTTAGACCAGATACCAGAAGAATATCGCCTTTATTCCTGAGATCACCAAGCTTAGCACCCATGATGGCTTGAACTATACTCAAGCCGTGTGATCGCAAGTCCCGTTTCGCACAAAACCTGATAATGGACATACTCATGAGCGAACGATCAGATTCGGCCGACTTACCGGGTCACTCTTCAACAGACCTTTATCTTCAGGAGCAGGTTCAGCTTCTCTATAGAGGTTTACCTTTATCCTTAATCTCATCTTTGATCATTGCCTTGATATTAAGTATTTCTCATCTGACAGTTGTTGGTCAGGCAGAAATTATTTACTGGAATTTGATTTTGGGTGTCATCCTGATTGCGCGCCTTGCGCTGTGGCAATTCTGGTTAAATGTAGATCAACTTTATCAACGAAAACTCTGGTTAATATTATTCCGCCTTGGCGCAGCGGCAGGTGGCGCTGCCTGGGGTAGTGCAGCGATATTGATTTATGCAAAAGACAATTCGATTTACCAGGCATTATTAGCATTTTCTTTGGCAGGGGTGGTCAGCGGTTCCCTGACTTCGCTTTCATCTGACCGATTATCTGCTGTGTGTTTTGCATTACTTGCCATATCCCCAATCAGTATTCGTATTGTTATGGATGATAGCCCTACAGCATTTTCCATGTCAGCCATGTCACTACTTTTTATGTTTTTTGTTATCACCAGTAGTGGCCGGGCGCAAAAAGAATTACAAAAGCAAATTCAACAAAATCAAATACTGGTAAATATCAGTAATGAATTACAAAAAAATCGTGAAATCGATTCAACAGTAACCAAAGTACAAAGCCAATTTATTAGCGATAAAAATTATTTGGATGCTATGCAATCGTTACTCAGCAGTAGTGTACAGATCAGCAAAAGTGCAATGGGTTTTATTGCGGAAGTCCTGTATGACCAGGAAAAAAAGCCTTATATGAAAATAATGACGCTTGATTTCCCCAAAAATAATTCTGCTTACGATTTTTTTAAGGCAGGCGTAACCAATGGGCTACCAGAATTCAAAAACCTTAACGGAATTTTTGGTAGCATTATGCAAACGGGAAAACCCATTTTTTGCGGCAACCCTCGCCATGATATTCGCAGTACCGGCATGCCGGAAAATCATCCGGACATATTCAATCTTGTCGGTATTCCAATTTTCCATAGCAACCAATTACTTGCCATTTTATGTTTAGCTAACTCCACCGAAAACTATAACAACAATACTCTCAATTTATTCTTACCTGTAACCAATTTAATTGGTCAATTTATTCACACCATTCAACTGCAAAATAGACACAAGAAAGATATGGCAGTATTGGAAGAATCTAACATTCAAACCCAAACAATTCTTGATGATATAGCGGATGGCATAGTCACTATTGATAAATATGGCATTATTAAAACTTTTAACAAAGCCGCAGAAACTATTTTTGGCTATCAAGCCAGTCAAATTGTTGAAAAAAATGTCACCGAGCTGATGCCTGAATACTATCGCAGCGAACACAACAAGAAAATCAGCGACCATTTAAAAACCGGTAAGAAAAATATTATCGGTATAGGCAGGGAAGTCACCGGTGTTAGGCGAAACGGAAAACATTTCCCGATGGACTTGATGGTGTCCCGTATTACCCGCAACGGCGAACCCATGTTTATTGGCATAATGCGGGATATCAGCGAAAAGAAAACATTACGCGAAACACACAAAAATGAACTAAATAAACTAGCCAAGGAACTTCGAATTCCCGCACATGCAATAAGCCTTGCACTGGAAATGCTCGAAAAAAACATTCAATCGCAAAAACATAGCAGCAGTAACAGCCTGATTAAATCCGCAAAAAATGAAAATGATCAATTGCAGAAAAAAATACAGGCTGTGCTAAATGATCACGAAAGCCATCCAGATCAGGTAAATTTAAGACCGGTGAAGGCCGTTGATGCCTTTAACAGCCATATCAGTAATTACAAACATATTGCAGAATTTCGTGGGTCAAGATTTGTCACGGCCAGTAGGATTTATGATGAAAATATCCAAATTGATGACCAACTGCTTGAACAAGCCATGGTCTACTTTTTGGATATTTCCGCAGACAACAATCTCCCCTTCAGTGAAATAAAGATTTTTGTAGAAGAAGCAAAAGGCAAGATAAGGATTTCTACTATAGAGAAAAATAATCAAGTTGAACTAATAAAACAAAACAAAAAATGGCAGGACTTACAACAAGCTCTGCAAAAAATGCACGCTTCAGCAGGGATTGAACCTGTAATTAAAGAAAACACCCAGACTGAAAACTTGCTGATATATATGGAATTTCCACTTGCCATGATTAAATCTGGTGTTTGATTTATGAACACGACTAACGACTTTGAAGAGAGATTTAAACGACTAAAACTGCAATATGCCGAACAGGTACCAGAAAAAATTTCTGCAATAGTCGAAGATTGGCAGAATACCAAGGAAACAGGAGACCAAGAAACTTTAAAACGGCTACACAGAAATGTGCACAGTTTGGTTGGCACCAGCGGTACTTTTGGATTTTCTGATTTAAGCTTACAAGCCAGAGAGCTGGAAATCGAATTAAAGCCTTTTACAGAGACACCCCAAAAAAATCCATATTTTTTAGAAAAAACTCATACTATAGAAGAAAAAATTAATGCATTAATTTATTTAATTAAGACCACTAACCTAAAATTATAGACCTCAATAATTTTAACCACCTAAAACATAAAAAACTTTAATACAATGGAGAAAAATGAAAATTGAACATTAATGAAAAAATCAATAATAATTCGACTTCTGAGAAAAAACACGCTGATCTTAATTATCAACCAAATGAATCTTTAATTTATTATTTAGATGATGATGTTACTTCTTACGTATTAACTGAAAATTTGAATTCCTACGGCTTAACAGTGGTGCATTTTCGCGACCCCGTCAACATGCTGGATAAAATTAGAGACCGACCGCCTTCACTGGTAATTCTGAGTTCAATCATATCAAACCACTCAGAATCATGGGCTCTTAATTTATGCAATCAACTATCTGACATACGAATTAAAACTTTTATATTTTCAACTAAAAATGACTTTGATTGCAGACTGGCAGCGGTAAGAGCAGGAGCTAGTGCTTTTGTTTTAAAAACAATAGAAGTACCTGTTTTAGTTAATATGATTAAATCGGAACTTAATCTTCTTAGCGTTAGACCACCGAATGTTTTATTGGTCGATGATCAGGAATCTATTCTTAGCTATTACAGTAACATTCTTGCCGCTGCAGGCATGAAAGTCGACATATCGAATAACCCGTTGGATATCTTGGAAAGAATGGAGAAAGTTCGCCCAGATATATTAATTTTGGATATTAATATGCCTATTGTAAAAGGCAATGAATTAGCCGCCGTTATAAGGCAATTTCCGGAATATCAATCTATTCCAATTTTATTTTTATCTGCAGAGGGCGACAACAAAACCTTATTATTGGAAATTGGATCAGATGATTTATTACAAAAAGGCATGCCCGTTGCTGAATTAGTTCGACAAATTAAATCTAGAGTTGATAGAGCCAGAATTCTTTCTTCTTTTATGTTTGAAGATAGTTTAACCGGGTTGTTGAACCACGCTCAAATTCAACTTGCTGCTGAAAAAAATGTCTCTCTGGCGAATCGCCATAAACGTCCTTGCAGTATTGTTATGATTGATTTGGACAATTTCAAATCGATTAATGACACTTGGGGACACCAAGCTGGTGACAAAGTTATAAAAGCTACATCACAGCTACTGAAACAACGGTTACGAAATTCAGATTTAGTGGGACGTTATGGTGGTGAAGAATTCATGTTAATACTTCCTGAAACAGAAGTTAACACTGCAGGTAGACTGGTGAATGAGTTGCGTAAAAGCTTCGAAATTATTGAATTTAATGAAGGAACAAATAAGTTTAACGTAACATTTAGTGCTGGCATCTCAGAAGGTTCTCATGGTCATTCCGCTAAAGAATTGATTCGAAAAGCAGATGAGGCTTTATACAGAGCAAAGTCAGATGGCAAAAATAAAGTCTGCATGAGTTTTAATAAAATAACTTAGCGATCAGACATGGATGTTTATCACAAGAAATAGTCATTCACTATATTGTGAATTTTCAATACATCAACACCCGCCATGCCAGCATCAGCTGCTGCACGCAATCCCAAAGGCGAATCTTCAAAAACCACACAATTAATTGGGTTTACATTTAATAATTCAGCGCAACGCAAAAAGGTATCAGGTGCGGGTTTTGGATTTTTCACCTGATCTGCACCAACAACCACAGTCACCAAATGATCTATATCACAAAGCTTCAAAATCGTTTTTGCTTCTTGTGTATAGGCTCCGGTTCCCACTGCCATTGGTTTTTTTCCATAATAGTGCTTGGCAATTTCAACCAAAGACGTTGGCTTAACAAATTGATGCATGTGTTCGTGCACAAATTGCTCTTTGTAATTATTCATTTCATCCAAACTGGCAACCACTGCAACATCGAATTTTTTTAGCAAAATCTCTATAGTGCCCTTGGTTGGAACACCCGCCAAAGATCGCATCAAAGGAAAATCAATCGGGATCTGATATTTTTCCAAAGTTGCCATCCAGGCCTTTTCGTGTAGTTTTCCGCTATCAACTAAAGTGCCATCCATATCAAAAATGATTCCATCGTATTGATCGTACATCTTCTTTCTCTTTAAAAAGTCTATTTAAAAATACAATTTTTGGCGTAATCTTTGGCTTCGTTAGCCGTTAAATCGCCTTTATCTTTTTCTTTGATATTTTCACACCATTCAGGGCTACCGACTTTGGGTGAACAAGCATTTAATAAAAAAAGACTGATACAAATTAAACTGAATTTTTTGGTCATATTTTTTACCTTCATTTATAAATCCTTACCCCCCTCCTAACCTCCCCCTTGGCAGGGGGAGGGCTAGGGTGGGGTAATGCTTCTCTGTCTAACAGCTTCAAATAAACACACACCGGTAGCAACCGACACATTCAAACTACTCACCATTCCTGACATGGGAATATTCATTAAATGATCACAAGTTTCCGTAGTAAGCCTGCGCATACCATCACCTTCAGCTCCCATTAAAATCGCAATTGAACCAGTGAGTGAAGTTTCATAAATAGATTTTTCAGCATCACCGGAAGTACCGTACAACCAGACACCTTTGTCTTGTAATTTTTTTAACGCGCGCGCGAGATTGGTCACTGTCACAAAAGGTAAAACTTCTGCAGCACCACAAGCCACTTTTCGTGCAACCGGTGTTAACCCGGCAGATTTATCTTTAGGCGCGATGACTGCATGAACGCCAGCGGCTTCTGCTGAACGCATGCAAGCGCCCAAATTATGCGGATCAGTCACACCATCCAGAATTAATAAAAATGCCGGTTCGGATAAATTATCCAGCAACTTGAATAAAAAAGTTTCATCCTGAATTTCACCAGGAGTACACACAGCAACCAAGCCTTGATGATTTTCATCCTGGCACATTTCATCGAGTTTTTGGCGGGAAGTACTGGCAACTGCGATACCATTGGTTTCTGCGGATTGCAAAATTTTTTTCAGGCGCTGATCACTTCTGCCTTGCAATACATGGATATTTAAAATACGTTGCGGCGCTGTTTTTAAAATGGCCTGCACCGAATGCAGGCCAAATATCAATTCAGTTTTCACACTGTTCCTCAATCATTGAGAGTTGTCCGTCGTGGACTCTTCGCATTACTTTTAACCACTTTTTTCGCAGAAACACTTTTCTTTTTGGCGACGACAGTATCTGCCTTCGCCTTTTTTGGCGCGAGAGATTGAACTGGTGTCGCCTTTGGTTTGCTTGTCGCTTTTTTAGCTTTAATGTCACTGGCGTTACCTCCAGTTGTCGGTTTTTTCTTACTGACTGTTTTACTCGTGGTTTTATTGACGGTTTTACCCGTTGTTTTGGTTGATTTGGATTTGCTGGCTTTACTTGAAGTTTTAGCTGCAGTTTTGGTTGTAGATTTGGTTACAGATTTGGCCGATATTTTTTGTTTATGCTGACTAACAACTGACTCCAATTCAAAGTCGATTTTTCGATTATCCAAGTCGACACCAACTACTTTGACTATCAAGTCATCACCCAAGCCAAACACTTTTCGGGTTCTTTCACCAATTAACCTGTGCATAGCTGGTTCAAAGCGATAATAGTCATGAGGCAAAGATGTAATGTGCACCAAGCCTTCAACATAGAGATCATTCAATTCAACAAATAAACCAAAACTCGTTACTGAACTCACATGCCCTTCAAATGAACTGCCCACATGATCACGCAAAAATTCACATTTCAACCAACTGGTTACATCGCGGGTCGCTTCATCGGCGCGACGCTCGGTACGGGAACATTGCTCGCCAAACATCAACATATCGCTAAGGCTATAGGGATATATTTTTCTCAGAGGTATAGCTTTTGCGGATGTCACCCGACGCACATGGGAAGAGGGTTTATCGCTACGAATTACCGAACGAATTGCACGATGCACCAACAGATCCGGATAACGCCGAATGGGTGATGTGAAGTGTGTATAAGCGTCGTATCCCAATCCAAAATGGCCATGGTTTTCAACTTGATACATGGCTTGTCGCATGCTTCGTAACATCACTGTTTGAATTAAATGCGCGTCGCTTCGCCCCTGAATCATTTGCATGACTTGTTGGTAATCTGCTGAAGAAGGTTTATCGCCACCGCCCAAACCAAAACCTAACTCAGCTAAAAATTGCCGCAAATTTGCCAGCTTTTGTTCTGATGGACCTTCGTGAACACGATACAAACCGGTTAACTGATGTTTCTCTAAAAAATTAGCCGCGCAAACATTCGCGCACAGCATGCACTCTTCAATTAATTTATGTGCATCATTACGTTTGATGGGAACTATACGTTCAATTTTTCGTTCTTCATTAAACATTATGCGTGTTTCAACGGTCTCAAAATCTATCGCACCGCGTGCATCCCTCGCTTCACGCAAACATTCAAATAATTTTTGCAGTCTTTCGATTCCTGGCATTACCGATGAATACTCGGTTCTTAACTGATCGGATTCGGCATCAACACCACGCAATAATTTATCCACTTTGGTATAGGTCAATCGCGCATGTGAGTGCATAACAGCTTCATAAAATTCATATGCAGTAATTCGACCAGCGGGGCTGATGTTCATTTCACAAACCATACACAAACGATCAACATCCGGGTTTAACGAACATAATCCATTGGATAAAGCTTCAGGCAACATGGGCACTACAAAATCGGGAAAATAAACAGAATTTCCACGCGCAACGGCTTCTTTATCCAATGCAGAATCAACCGCGACATAATGGGATACATCAGCAATTGCTACAAACAAACGCCATCCACCACGACGTTTTTCACAATAGACTGCATCATCAAAATCACGGGCATCTTCACCGTCAATAGTGATTAAGGGAAGATCGCGTAAATCGACACGATGTTTTTTGTCCGGCCCGGAAACTTCAGTCGATAATTCAGCGGCCTCTTGCTTCACTTCATCTGGCCAAAAATTTGGAATTCCGTGCGCCTGAATCGCCAATTCAATTTCCATTCCGGGTGCCATATGGTCACCCAAAACCTGTATTACACGACCGGCTGGCAGACGGTTTTTATCCGGCTGCAAGGTAATTTCTACCACCACTATTTGTCCGTGTTTGGCTCCCCCATAACTGCCAAACGGAATCATTATGTCCTGGGTCACCCGTGAATTTTCCGGCCTCACAAATTGCAATCCGTTTTCATTAAAAAAGCGCCCAGCCAACTGCGTCGTATTGCGCGACAAAACTTCTATTATCGCGCCCTCTTCTTTACCGCGATATTGCTCACCACTTAACCTGACCAACACTTCATCGCCATCAAAGACTTTTCGCATTTGACGATTGTGCAAATAAATATCATCCCCACCATCAGCGCGAATGACAAAACCATAACCGTCCCTATGACCTTGCACGACTCCGCGCACCATATCGATTTTGTCTGAGCGAACGTAAGCATCACGCCTGTTACTAATCAGTTGGCCATCACGAGCCATGGCAATCAAACGACGACGCAAAGCTTCAACACGCTCTTCATCGATAATATTAAGCATCTCACACATTTGTTCATGGGTGACCGGATGTTCAGCACTATCAAGAATTTCCAAAATATATTCGCGACTGGGAACCGGATTTTGATACTTTTCGGCTTCGCGAGCAGCAAAGGGGTCAACAGAGATTTTTTTTCGTTTAGCCAAGATTTATAGCCTTTCAATTAGGTCGTTATTGCAGTGATTTCCAGTATAAGCCAGCCAAGTTAACAAACCCACCAGAATATGTGTTACCGACCAATCAGTCCTTGGCAAGGCTCTCCATTGACAACCCCTAATCGGGAATTTATAGTGCGCCACCTCAGCAGTAACCCCCTATGCCCAGGTGGTGAAATTGGTAGACACGCCAGCTTCAGGTGTTGGTGACGCAAGTC
>CAZICR010000017.1:0-6774 GCA_964537795.1 uncultured Cellvibrionaceae bacterium
CAGGTATTGACCTGATCAGGTTCTACGGGTTGGGCCGAGCCCATCTCAGCCTCCGAATCTGAATAATTTCAGACCAAGGCGCCCCGACAAGAGCGCGTAATATACTGTTCCCGAGTATCAATCACAAGGGTTTATTGGTTATAGATGATTAGCTAATGGTCTTGTTATTGTGCCGTAAAAACATAATGACCAAACTAATAATAGTGAGTGGCAATACAAAGCCGAGCATAACGGCGTTCAAGTTGCTGATGGAATAATTTTGAGCGATTAGAATTAAATAACTGGTGTAAACCACGTAATAAAAAAGAAAGATAGCGCCATTTGATCGTGAAATTTGTTGTCCTGCGGCGAAAATTGGCAAACAAGCAATAGCGACAGCAATCATGATCCATAGATCAAAGTTGAGCACACTTTCTGAAACACCTAAACCGGTATTGCCTGATACTATAGAAGAGAGTCCTAAACATCCCAAAATATTAAAGGTGTTACTGCCAATAACATTACCCACCGCTATATCACGTTCACCTTTTATTGCGGCAACTACAGAGGTTGCAACTTCTGGCATGGAGGTTCCTGCGGCAACTATAGTCAAGCCAATCACCAAATCACTTACGCCCAACTCTTTTGCAAAAATAACAGAAGAGTTCACCAACCATTTTGAACCCATTACCAACAAAACCAATCCTGTAATCACGAGTAGAATTTGAACCAATTTACTATCGTCCCATGAAGATTTAGTAGCAAATTCCTGAGAATATTCTTCGTTTGCTAAAGCCGATTCCCGGCGAGATTGAATAATTAAAAAGGCCGTATAAGCGATAAGTAAGCCAAATAAAATCAAGCCATCAATAAGCCCTAATCTGCCGTCCATACTAATCGCCAAGAGCAATATGGAGGCCCCGATCATAATTGGCACCTCCTGACGAATAATTTGTACGTTTACAATTAATGGAGTAATTAATGCCGATAAACCCAAAATAAATAACACGTTAAAAATATTACTGCCGACTACGTTACCAATTGCAATATCTGTTTGATTTTGTAGAGCAGCGCCAACTGAAACTGCGACTTCAGGTGCACTGGTTCCAAATGCAACAATGGTAAGGCCTACAACCAATGGTGAAACGCCAAATGACATCGCAAATTTTGATGCGCCGCGAACCAGAATATCGGCGCCCAATACCAGTAAAACCAAACCTGCAATGAACATAAGTATTGTCACAACCACCTCCCGAAATAATTAATCTTTCTATTAAACAAAAATACGAAAAGAGGCGACCGCTTGGGTCGCCTCTTTAATCAAACTTTATTGACCTTGTTGCAATCGCGCAATACGCTCTTCGAGCGGCGGGTGAGTCATAAATAATTTTGACAAACCACCACCGCCCGCAATTCCGAAGGCTGCCATTGAATCTGGCAAAGCTTGTGGCTGCATGGATTGCAAACGTTGTAACGCAGCAATCATGTTTTGGCGACCAGCCAAATAAGCTCCACCATGATCCGCCCTGAATTCACGTTGACGTGAGAACCACATAACGATAATTGAAGCGAGAATACCCAGCACCAATTCTGCAATAATGCTGGTTACCCAGAATGCAGGCCCGTGACCTTCTTCATTTTTAAAGATAACTTTGTCGACAAAATTACCAATAATTCTTGCAAAGAAAATCACGAAGGTATTTACCACACCCTGAATCAAGCCCATGGTCACCATGTCGCCATTCGCTATGTGAGCAACTTCGTGGCCCAATACAGCTTCAGCTTCTTCTTTGGTCATGTTTTGCAACAAACCAGTAGATACGGCAACCAACGCGTTGTTCTTATTCATGCCTGTGGCAAACGCATTGGGTTCAGGTGAATTAAATACGCCCACTTCCGGCATACCAATACGTGCTTCTTGTGCATAACGAGAAACCGTTTCTACAAGCCAGCGCTCGTGATGATTCGCCGGTTCGGTAATCACTTGCACACCCATAGTGGTTTTTGCCATCCATTTGGAAATCGCTAGCGAAATAAACGCACCACCGAATCCCATCACGGCCGCAAAAATTAATAAGGATGTCAGGTTTAAACCATTAGCATTTAGATATGGCTCAACGCCCAATATACGCATGGTTAAAGACAACACCAAAACAATTGCAACGTTGGTTGCCAGGAATAAAAAAATACGTTTCATAGAACCTCCAAAAAAATATTGTATCAAATACTCACTCGTTGATGATCAATTTCCCGATAACGTGCCAGCTGTCGGGAAAGTGTTCGTGATGCTCTTTCTATGGCGCGATCAATCGCTAGATATAAATCCGTTTGAACATCTTCAATCACCAGCTCTTTTTTACCCTTGAGTACTAACAGAATTTGACATGATTTATCTGCGCCTCCACGTGGACCATTAATATCTGCCAAACGAAAATGAATTTTTGTTAACGCATCTTGACTCCAACTCAGAGCAAATCCGACTTTTTGCTCAATGTGATTTCTTATTCCATCGGTTAAAGCAAACTGACTTGTATTGATCTGAATCTGCATTGCATCACCTCCGTTAATTGACATATGGGGATACTAGGCATTATTTAAACCTCCAACAAATCGAATCTTTTTGTTATATACTTCGTAAAAATCGAAGTATTGGAGGATTTATGGCGCACCTGAATTTCAAACATTTACGCTATTTTTGGACTGTGGCCAAAACTGGCAGCATAGCCAAAGCAGCAGAACAGCTGTTTTTAACTCCCCAATCCATCAGTGGCCAATTAACGGAATTCGCCAATACCTTGGGGGTAGACCTGTTTCGCAAAGCCGGGCGCAATCTGGAATTAACTGAAGCGGGTCGACGAGTCTTGAGTTACGCCGATGAAATATTTTCAATTGGCGATGAGTTAATGGGAGTCATTCAGGATCAACGTACAAAAAAAGCGACCCCTTTGCGAATTGGCCTTGCCGATTCAGTATCAAAGACCATTGCCCATCGATTACTTGAGCCAGCCTATGAATCCAAAGAGCCTATTCGTTTAATTTGCCGGGAGGGCAGAATGGTTTCGTTATTGTCGGATTTGGCCGTACATCGATTGGATCTGATTATTGCTGATAAACCTATGCCGTCTAATTTGCATGTCAAAGGTTTCAATCATTTAATTGGTGAGAGTCCTCTTGCACTATTTGGTGTAGCTTCTTTGGTGAATAAATTAAAACGAAAATTTCCTGAATCGTTAAATCAAGCGCCTTTGTTGATGATTGGTGAAGATGCAGCAGTCAGAGTCAAAATAAATCAATGGTTAGTACAGCAGAATTTACACCCACTAATTAAAGGTGAATTCGATGATAGCGCCTTGATGAAAGCTTTTGGACAGGCGGGAGAAGGATTATTTTTTGCACCCAATGCAATAGCGGATGACGTGTGTACACAATATCAGGTTGTTAAATTAGCCGATGTCGAATCAGTGACAGAGCAGGTTTATGTCATTACTACCGAGCGGCAGTTAACGCATCCATTGGTAAAAACAATTTGTAAAGCTGGCCGTGATGATCTGTTTGCGCGGGGTTGATATATGCTCATTTCATGGATGCGATTCTTGTATAAATCCGTTGCGTCCGTTTTTTTTAACTTGATACATCAAGTTGTCTGCCCTTTGAATCACCTGATGAAAGTTTGCTGGAGCTGAACCATAACTTACTATGCCCATGCTAAAGGTTGTTTTCCAACCCTTTTGCTGCATTTTTTCATCTAGTTTGTTCCGTAGACTTTCCGAGAAGTTCTTAGCCTGTTCGCTGTCAACATTTAAGAGGATGATACAAAATTCGTCTCCACCAAGCCGACCTGCAACATCTGTTTTTCTTATGCTGTCTTTGATAACTTGGGCTGTTTCGTATAAAAGCTGATCCCCGATTTTATGCCCATAAGTATCGTTAATCGATTTGAATTCATCCAGATCAATAAAAATACTGGCTATGGGTAATTGATGCCGATTGGCAGTAGAAAAAGCAGTTTCACCATATTCATAAAAACCTCTTCTATTTGGGATTTTGGTCAGGCTATCTTCGCGAGCAAGTTGCGATTCCTTGATCAGAAGCTGACGAATGTAGCCAAGCAAATAGTTTAAATAAATGATTATCAGTGCATGCATAACGGCGTTAAAAGCAAATGGCATGAGATTTACAGTTCCTTTTGCTATCAGGTAATCACCAATTGTCCATGAAACAATGACCAGTAACAAAATAAGATAACTAAAAAATTGACTGGTAAACCAGGAGGCAATAATAATTGGGATGAAAAAAAACAGATGGAATTCGAATAACGGGCCAGCAATATAGTGCAGGCACCCAATCAAAAAAACACTGGATATAGCTGTTATTTTTAAAATCATTTCTTCTTTTGAGTAAGGTTTATATAGAATCAGATCTTTAATGCTCATTGATTATTTCTCTGAGGATAATTGAGAGGTTATTTCATCTTTTGATTTTCTATTGGCAATGATCACGATGTAATAATAAGCAACGGATAGTGCCAAAATGACGGCGCCGGTTGCATAAACATAATGGTAGTCCATTTCGTTGTAATCAAAAATAATCACTTTTCGTGCTGCGGCCATAAGTGCAGTGCCCAGTACTATTTCCACTGCCAGTCTTGGGTTGTGATTTTCCTGCACATAGAGAATCAGGTTGTGATAAATTTCGATCGCAATCAGCACTGCCATGAAAGCGCCAAAAGTAGCGAAAATATCTTTGATCTCCAACAGCATGAATGGCGGTGCCATGAGTCTTTGATAAAGTACATACACAATATCCGCGACTCCCCAAATGATTACAAACACCATAATCACGGCAATTAATTTGGCAACATTGCGAATAATAATTCCCATGGCCTTGGTTAATTTGGAATTTTCTGCGCTCATTTTTTCTCCGGATATGATCAATGGAAATTTCAGTGTGTCAGTTTTGTATGAATAACAGTATTTGGTAATACAGAGGGATTCCGACCAACACATTAAAAGGAAAGGTGATGCCCAATGCGGCAAAGATGGCGATACCAATATCGGCATCTTTGATGGCAGTACGCATGGCGGCTGGTGCAGCAATATAAGAAGCGCTCGCCACTAAACATCCGAGAATGAGGGTGGTGCCTGTTGGCATGTTAAAAAATAGTCCTACTGATAAACCCACCAAGGCCAATAGCGCCGGTGCCAGTATGGCAAACAGCATTAAGCGCCAATGTTGAATAGGTAAGGGATAAAGATGTTTGGCAACACAAAGCCCCATTTCCAATAAGAAAAGTGCAAGTAATGCTTTAAATGCACCCAGAAAAATCGAAGTTATATCGTTGCTCGCTTCCGGCCCATAGCTGTAACCAATCAAAACACCTCCCGCCAAAAGTAAAACCCCTCTGCTGGTTAGTGCTTCATGCCAGATTGCGGCAGCATTGCCTGAACCGCCGCTGACAAAACGATAAATCATTATTGCCGCCACAATGGCGGGAAGTTCAAGAAGTACTAAATAGAGTGTTGTTTGCGGAGAAACGACTAGGTTATGACTTTCAGCGAAAGCTAAAGCTACAGCAAAAGTTCCTGCACTGGCAGAGCCATAATGAGCGGCGATACTGGCACTGTTGGCTTGGTTGAGTTGGATTATTTTTCGCAGGAGAGGATAAAGACCTAGAGGTATCAAGGCGCCTATCAATATGATTACCAGTGCTTCATTCAATAAGGCCATAGTCACTTGACCATGTAAGGCGAGTCCTCCTTTCAGGCCCAGTGTCAACATTAATAAAATGCTCAGGGTATCGTAAGCCGCTTTAGGTACAGCAAGGTCAGATTTGGCAACTCCCGCGAGAACGCCGAGAATAAAGAATGCTACTACTATGTCAGGCATGGTTTCACCTTGGATCAGTTAAAAGATGCGCTATTATCCTCACGCCAATACATATAAGATAATTAATGTTATGTTATTTATTTATTTAGTATTATCTATATTGGTGACCAAATGAACATCCGTCATCTGACTTTTCGGCTACTTCAGGTTTTCATTGCAGTAGTCCGGACGGGCTCTATTTCCCAAGCTGCAACACAATTGCATCTCACTCAACCCACTGTTTCCTTGCAAATAAAACGATTAACCGATGCAGTTGGGCATCAGTTGCTTGAAAGTCGTAACGGTTTTTACAAGCCGACATTAATTGGTCATGAACTCTACAAAGCCGCGTTGGATTCTTTGAGTCGCTTTGATGATTTCAATAGTTTTTTGATCGATACCGCACATGGAATTAGGGGGCATTTCAGTTTGGGTATAGTCACAACCGCAAAATATGTAGTGCCGCGATTATTGAGTCCTTATGCACAACAATATCCTGGTGTTGATGTCACTTTGAATATAGGCAATCGTGAATCTGTATTAAAACGATTTGAAGATCAATTGGATGACTTGTATTTATTCAGTCACCCACCCACAGGGGATAATGTGGTGAGTGGCCGATTTTTACGAAATCCACTGGTGCTGATTGCACCCCGGAATCATTGGACGGCAGAGCGTGAAAATGTGAATTTTTCTGAATTAATTCATGAACGATTTCTGATGCGGGAACCGGGCAGTGCAACGCGCATGGTTTTTGAAAACTGGATGCGCGAAAACAATTTTCAATTGCACAAAACTTTGCAGATTGAAAGTAATGAAGCCATACGTTTGAGCGTAGAAACCGGTTTGGGTTTAGCGGTCATTTCTGAACATACTTTGTCGCAGGCACACACCAATGTGGCAGTGTTGAATGTCGAAGGGTTTCCATTA
>CAZICR010000017.1:6874-17263 GCA_964537795.1 uncultured Cellvibrionaceae bacterium
GTCACTTCGCAAGAAAACTCACCCTCAGCAACACGAGTGGTTAATTGGCTGCCCGCTTTAATTTGTTTACTGGATGTAATCGGTATTTGTGTTCCTTCGTGTGTGACCAGGGCATAACCTCTATCCAGGGTTTTAAGCGGGCTTAAGGTGTTTAATACACGAACGGCACTTTGAAATGCTTGTTTCTTTTTATCAATTAAATGTTGTTGTGAAGTTCTTAATTGTTGATCCGCTTGTAACAAACGTTGCTGAAGTCGTTGTAATTGATTTTTCGGATGCCACGGAGCTTGACGCAAACTGAGTGTATGCAAATGATTTTGATAATGGCGAATATTCGACAGAATTTTTTGCTTTAAACGTGATTCCAAATGATCCAATCGTTGCGATGCTTGTTCCAGTTTCGATTTTGGATGGCGCAATCGCGATTGCAACCAATGTACTTTTTGTTGGAAAAATTCCAGTTTGCGTTGAATCGATTCTTCCAATAGTACTTCAAAACCAATAAATTGATCCAATAATTCATCACTATCTGGCACTACCAGTTCAGCCGCCGCTGATGGTGTGGGTGCACGTAAATCGGCAACAAAATCGGCAATGGTAATATCGGTTTCGTGGCCCACTGCGCTGACAACGGGAATTTCACTGGCATAAATAGCCCGAGCAACTATTTCTTCGTTAAATGGCCACAAATCTTCGAGTGAGCCACCACCGCGACCTAGAATAATCACATCAAATAATTGTGAGCGATTGGCGATTTCCAATGCATGAACAATTTGTGGTGCGGAATCTTTGCCTTGTACTGCAACGGGAATCAAGGTCACGGGAATTAATGCGAAACGTCTTTCCAGAATTTGCAAAATATCGCGAACCGCTGCACCGGTAGCGGATGTAATCACCGCGATATGTTTTGGCATTTTGGGTAAGGATTTTTTACGTTCTTGCGCGAATAATCCCTCCAGAAATAATTTTTGTTTTAATGCTTCAAAATTGCGTTGCAGAATTCCAGTTCCGGCTTCTTCCATGTGCTCGGCAATAATTTGGTAATCGCCGCGTTCTTCATACAAACTTACGCGCGCACGAATCACCACATGCATGCCTTGTTGCGGTTTGAATTTCACCGTCATATTACGGTTGCGAAACATGGCGCAACGAACCTGGGCTTGTGCATCTTTTAAGGTGAAATACCAATGACCGGAAGAGGGCGTCGACACGTTCGAGAGTTCACCTTCAATCCACAAAAGTGCCATGTGAGTTTCCAGCAATTGACGCGCACGGCGATTCAATTGGCTGACAGTGATAATGTCACGGCCGGAATTTTGAGGGTCATGCGTGGTTGAGGGAAAGTTATTCATGTCGGCATTCTAGTGTCTGCCGTCGGACTTTCCAATTGAATGATTTGAATGTCCTCCCCCCTTGAGAGGGGGGGGGGAGGTCAGGGGGGCATTTATTTCTTGTAATTCACAACTGCTATGTAATGCATAGCTGTGGGTTTATTCGCCACAAAACCGGGAATAAATTGCGATTTTTTCAAAGCAGATTCGATATTGTCAGCATCATTCTTTTTGCGTAATGCAGCTTCAATGGTACTGACTGATTCAACAGCGCCATTCACTTCGATAGTCGCCATGACACGGGTTAATTTTGCATTAGCAAAAAAAGGCTTGCCAGTTCCGCGATTTTCAGTGCTGTATTGCACATACCATGAACCTTGATCCAATCTTTCCTGAGGTGCCACATAGTCGGTACCGTATTGCGCTTGCAAGGTCCCCAAATTTGGCAAAAGAGTAATCGGTGCTTGCGAATTGTTCAGTGAATAGACCACGCGGAATTGCATACGCACCGGAACATTTTTTCCATCAACACTGGCGGGTGTAAATGTCGCGGATTGCAAAGCCGATTCAGTGACAGATTGCATCGAAACTAATGGACTGTTTTCGTAACAGGTTACTTGGTTGATATTGCCGGTAGTCATCACATCCGCCTGGCAATAGACAGCCACTGTTTTAACACCTTCACCAAATGAAGCGGGTAATGTGACGGATTTTTTCAAAGTTGTAACTGCATCGCCGAAGCTGGCAGGCGAGTAAGCCGTGGCGTAAACAGAAAGGGAAAGTAGGCCGCTTAATAAAACAATCGGACGCAGAATGGAAAAAATTGTTGTTTTCATTGTGATTTATCCTCGTGTAAAAAATGAAAAGCCATAAGAATTCGTCATTTCTTATGGCTATGACACAAGGTTAGCAGCTCACATAGCAGGTAAATGTGAATATTTAATGACAGTCCAGCTAAATTGATTAAAACTTGATATTTAATCCTAACGAAATATTCCGAGCTTCACCCATATTGCCGGATGACCAGCCACCACCTGCCCAATATTTTTCATTCAGCAGGTTATTCATATTTCCGTTTAGTGCCCAGAGTCTGTCATTGATTTTAAATTCATAACTGATTCCCGCATTGATAAGTGTATAACTGGGTACTTTCAATGTGTTTTCAGGACTGGTGTAGGATTCACCAAAATAACGTGCATTGCCGTGGAATTTAAGCCCCTGGATTCCTGTCAGTGTGTATTCAAAGTTTCCAACTAACTGCCAGTCTGACACATAAGCTGGATTATTTCCTTCAAGTTCCACAGTTGAAATGTTCTCAATGGTGCCATCCAGATAGATTGCACTGAATCCAAGATTTAAATTATGAGTAAATTGATAAGATGTCGAAAATTCAAGACCTTCATAAATTTCCAATCCGTCTTGTAATAAATATCTATCTTCACCTCGCATAACATCTGTCTGACTTACTCTCTCAATCCTGAATAAAGCGGCGGTGTAGTTAAATTGTCCGAATGCCAGTTTGACGCCGGTTTCATATTGTTTGGAGACTGTTGCATCAAGTACCGAACCGGCATTTTCATATTCAGGTCCAACTTGGGTGCCGGGTTCCAAGCCTTCAACATAACTTCCGTAGAGACTGGCTTGTTCTGTAGGTTTGTAAATTACGGCCAGTGTTGGGGTTGTATTGTTAATCTTGTAGTCAGATGTTTTTATTTCGTAATCGGTAAAACGAAATCCAACAATGGTTTGCCAATTTTCATTGATATGAATGGTGTCGCTGGCAAAGGCATAGAGTTGATTGGCTTGGTAACTCGGTTTGGTTTCCAGTGAAAAATCCGGCGTTCGGGTAATGCGGAAGGTTTGTTCTTCATGAATGTTGCCATTGAAGTCGTTTTCCCAATACCAATCGTTTCCCCAGCGATCCGTCGTTTTGTGCGTGCCTATTCCAGCTGCGAATTCATGTGTTGTGTCACCGGTAGAAGTAATACCTTGCAGCATGACTTGATTGAAAAGATTATCCAGTTGGCCTGCGAAATTGTAGGCATAACCTTCATAGTCGCCTTCTCTATTTAACAGATATGCAAATGATTTATTGGATTCATGTTCCTTTCGCGAAAAACCTGTTTTGTATTTCAATTCCCAATTTTCATTGAATTGCCACTCAAGTCCAGTGGATACCATGAAGGTTTCGGTATCGTAATAGGAATTATCTATGTTGAAATCATCGTAATTGTAATTAATTTTTGGTAGCTTTCCGCCACTGCCTTCCGTGTCATATTCTGAAAAATAAAACTGAAAAGGTTCAGCTTCGAGCGTTTTTTTCTCGTAAACCAGGCTGGTAAACCAGTTAAGGGATTCACCAAAATTTTTATCGAGAGAAAGTGATGCCAATGTTCGATCAGTCTCACTTTCGTTATAAGAAGTTCCTTGTTCTGTTGCGAGATTGGCGCGAAATGCGAATTCATCACCTATGCTGTGACTGGTATCAACATGGGCAGAAAACAAGCTTGGATTGCGATAACCAAAATTCAAAAATGTTTCGGGATTTTCTGTTGGTTTTTTTATTTTGTAACTGATAGCGCCACCCGGTTCACCAAAACCGTAGATAAATCCTGTTAGTCCTTTGAGTGCAGTGACGCTTTCCGCTGCTTCAGTTGGAAAATCGCCGCCCCAATACAACAACATTGGAACATCATCGATATAAAAATTACGGACAGGCAAACCGCGTATTTGCGTTCCCCACCAATCCGTTTGTGCTGAAGGTGTTGGTGCATAAATCGAAGCGTCGTTAACAAATATTTGTCCGAGAGATTTTGCTCCGCGTTCAATAATTTCATCGCTATCAACCACAGTGATGGAAAAAGGTGTGTTCAAAACGGTTTTATTTCCCAAGGCTCCGGAATCGTTTTCTTTATTCAGATATTCAAGTTGGGAACTGGAAGATTCTGTATCTGCGGTGACAACCACTGTTTTTAATCGGCCGACAGGTTTTTCGGATTTGTCCGCTATTTCTTGTTCTTGTGCCAGAAGATCGGTCGAACCAGTGAGCATGAGGATTGCAATAACAAGGGCAATGGTGCTGATAACCCCGGCGAGTGGCTGGGTAGTAAACAATGGTTTCAACATGAGTCTTCTCTTCAAAAAATATCAATTGGCGCATTTTATACAAATCTAAATAAAAAACTAGATAATAATAATTATCATTTGTATTATGTCGCCGAAAATATTACTTTTGGAATTTGCCTATGTTTAAACGTCCAGATAATCATCCCCAGCGATCCCGATTGGCAATTGCTATTTCAAGCCTGCTTGCGACTGGGTTTTCCTTTCCCATTAATGCCGATGAAACAGCGGATTACGCCGTAGAAGAAGTCACAATTGTGGGAGTTCGCGACAATAGAACCAGTAAGGGGGCAACCGGATTGTCACTGGCAATCAAGGAAACTCCACAGTCCATTAGTCTGGTGTCCCGTGATCTTATGGATAACTTCGGCATCAATAATCTGAATGATGCACTGAAACTGGCGACAGGTATTCAGGTGGAAGCCTGGGAAACCAACCGTACCAATTACATGTCGCGTGGGTTCGAAATCAAAAACACCCAGATAGATGGTGTAGGTATGCCCAACAGTTGGGGAATTGTGACAGGTGAAATGGACACTTTCGCTTACGAAAATCTCGAAGTGATTCGCGGCGCCAATGGATTGTTGACGGGGGTCGGTAACGCATCAGGCACTATTAACTATGTGCGTAAGCGTCCAACCAATGAACAAGAGGGCAGCTTGGGCGTAAGTGCAGGTTCGTTTGATTTCATGCGTGTGCAGGCTGATTACTCCACGCCATTTACTGAATCGGGTGACTGGGCCGGGCGTGTTGTTGTAGCAGCAGAAGATGAAGGATCACACTTGCGTGATTACGAAAATGATCGCGTCTTTTTATACGGTGTAGTGGATGGACAACTCACCGAAAATTCTACCGTTGCAGTAGGTTATTCCCATCAACAAAATCAATCGACTGGAAATTTCTGGGGCGCGTTGGTATTGGAATATTCCGATGGCACCCAAGCAGAATTTCCGCGTGACTCTTCTACCTCACAAAATTGGACCATGTGGGACACCACTGATGAAACGGCATTTGTTGAGTATGTTTACAACTGGTCAGAAAATTGGAATAGCAAACTGACTTATAACTACCGTACTTCTGAAAGCGAAGATAAATTGTTTTATGTTTATGCAGGTTCAACTGGTTTAGATAGAGAAACCGGTTTGGGCTTGATCGGTTGGCCAGGTAATTGGCCAGAAGAAGATGAAGCCAATTTGATTGATTTTTCTGTCAACGGAAAATTGAATTTCTGGGGACGCGAACATCAATTGGTATTGGGATATAGCCGTGGTGACAGCGATTATTATTCCTCTCAACGCCCAGCCGATTTTTCTGAACCGGCATTTGGTCCAACACCTGCATTTCCTTATGACGGTGATGTGATTCCTGAACCTGTCTGGGGCGAAAAAGTTTTACGCAGTAGTAATTTTCAAACATTGGAAAGAATTTACGGTTCTGTGAAATTGGATATCACCGATAAATTCACGTCGATTTTAGGTTTCAACAGCGCTGAATATCATCGTGATGGCGTCAGTTACACAGTTCCCTTTGATCAAACCGAGCGTGAATTAAGTCCATATGTTGGGCTCACTTATGAAGTCACCGAGAGGGCTTTGGTTTACGCAAGTTACTCGGATATTTACCAACCGCAAGACCAAAAAGATATTCAGCGTGAATACCTTGATCCATCACAAGGCGTGAATTACGAAGTGGGTGTTAAAGTCGAAATTTCGGATAAATTACTGGCAACACTCGCGCGTTTTAAAGCAGATCAAAAATCATTGGCGACCTATGCCGGAGAATTTGAAGGCACGTCTTACTATGAAGGCGTTGATGTTTATTCAGAAGGAACAGAGTTGGAATTGATTGGCCAATTAACAGAATATGATCAATTAACCTTGGGCTTTACGGCACTTCAATTGGAAGGCGAAGATGGACATGCAATTTATAAATGGATACCGCGAGAAACAATTAATTTCACTTACTCAACACAACTCAGTCGTTACCCGCAATTGCGTGTAGGTTTGGGTGGCAAGTATCAATCATCTATCGCAAAAGACGGCACTATTCTTCGCCAGCAATCTTTTACAACCTTTAATGCTTTCGCAACCTGGGATGTTACAGATGCGATTGATCTGCAGTTGAATGTCAATAATCTCACCAACGAAAAATATCTGACGTCGTTGTACAACGTTGGTTATTACTCGGCGCCGACTAATTATTCTGTGGGTATTAATTGGCAGTTTTAATTTCCGATTCATTCGCCGCTGTTAAAAAAAGTTACAGCGGCGAGTGGTTGGTTTACAAAGTATTTTTAGTAAATTATTTCCGATTGATTTGAAACAAATACGGTTTAACGGAGTCATTATGCATATTTTATCTCGCAGTATTTTATCCCTGTCAGTCGCAAGCGTTATTTGCGGCAGTACCTATGCGCAAACCAGTCAGCCAGGGAAAACCAACGAGGATTCCAGCAAAAGCGAAATTGAAACTGTTTATATTTATGGTGAAGCCGATAAAACCAAAACTGCCACCAAATTAAATTTAACTCTGTTGGAAACGCCGCAGGTGGTGTCTGTTATTTCGCGTGACCAAATAGACGATTTTTCACTGCGCGAAGTGAATTCATTATTAACCTATGTTCCCGGTGTAACTGTCGAGCAAGTGGAAACTGGCCGCACCTATTACACAGCGCGCGGTTTTGACATAGTCAATTTTCAAACCGATGGCATGGGCGTTCCTTTTTCTTATGGTTTAACACAAGGCCATGAAGACACTGCCATTTACGAACAAGTGGAAGTTGTAAAAGGCGCTACCGGTTTGATCACAGGTTTGGCCAATCCATCAGCCACCATCAATTATTTGCGCAAACGCCCCACTGAAAATTTTCAAGCATCACTCGCCGGTTCCGCCGGTAGTTGGAATCAATATCGTGTCGATGGCGATATAGCCGGGCCGATTATTTCGGAAAAATTAAATGGCCGTTTGGTAGTAGCGAATCAAGATGGCGATTCCTATTTGGATCGTTACGGAAAAGAATTGAAACTATTTTATGGAATTGCCACCGCGCATTTCTCAGATAGCACTCGCTTGACTTTGGGCCACAGCAATAACGATAGCCACAGCAATGGCAATTCATCCGGCGCATTACCTTTGTTTAACAGCGATGGTTCCTTAACGAATTATGATGTTTCCACTAACACTGCACCCGAATGGGCGTATCAGGATGTAGAACAAAATCGCAGCTTTGTAGAATTGGAACAAGATTTATCTGAAAACTGGTTAGCCAAAGCCGTATTCACGCAAAATAAATTGGATAGCGAATGGACCTCGCTTTATTTATCCGGCGCGCCCGATGTAACTACGCAAGAAGGGTTGCTCGCACACGCCAGCCTTTATCAAGCTGCCGATAAAGAAGAAATTGTGGATTTATTTGTCAGCGGCAGTTTTTCACTATGGGGCCAACAACATGAAATAGTTGCCGGAATTAATTTTGCGGATATTCATTTAACAGGTCGTTCCATTTATACCGACGATTGGAATTACGATCCTATCGGCGCTGACTGGGCAGACGGAAAAACGCCGCTACCGGAATTTGATGTTTATGATGCTGCGTCCCAATCGACTGATATTAATCAAGACCAAAAATCCTGGTACCTCTCGACTCGCCTGAATCTGACAGATCAGCTTTCGCTGTTGCTCGGTGCTCGCACAGTCGATATTGATCAGGACGGCATCAGTTATGGTGCACCACAAACGGCATCTGACGACGAAACCGTTCCTTACGCAGGTATTACCTATGAAGTTCTTCCGGGCACTATGCTCTACGCCAGTTACAGTGAAGTATTTAATCCACAAACCTGGGTGGATGCAAATTTACAACCACTGGGTGCTGTGCGCGGTGAGAGTTCAGAGTTTGGTATTAAACAAGAAATTTTTGATGGCAAAGCGATTTTGACATTCGCCCATTTTGAATCCGCGCAAGAAAATTTCGGTGAATGGATTGGTCGCGATGCTACATCGGGTTTAAATCTGTATCGCGGCGTCGGTTTTGAAAGTGAAGGTTACGAATTGGAATTGGCTGGTGAAATTTTCACAGGCTTAAATATCAGCAGCGGTTACACTCGCGTAAAAGTAGAAGACGACAACAACCAAATCACGCGCCGTTTTATTCCGAAAAACCAATTCAAATTAGCCACCGCCTATCAATTACCGATGCTGCCGGATTTGCGCTTGGGTGCTGCACTCAATTGGCAAAGCAATATTTATTATGGCAACACCAAAGTACAAGGTGACTACGCCTTGGTGGATCTGTTCGCTCGCTACCAGTTGACACAAAACCTGACACTGTCGCTCAACCTCAACAACATTACCGACGAAAAATACCTGCTAAGCCCGCAATGGGGTCAAGCCATATACGGCGCGCCACGTAATATTATGGCGTCGATTAACTGGCGTTATTGAGTTGAATCGTTAATAAAAAAACGGGCAGCTTAAAATGAACTGCCCGTTTTTTATTCACCCCAACACTACCGCCGTCCCACTCGCCGACACCATCAACATACTGCCATTTTGGCCAATCACTTCGTAATCCAAATCAATACCGACTACCGCATTGGCCCCTAATTCACGTGCACGTTCTTGTATTTCTTCCAGCGCAAGTTCACGGGCTTTTTGCAACTCACGCTCATAAGTTCCAGAACGCCCACCAACCAAATCGCGAATGCCGGCAAATAAATCTTTAAATAAATTTGCACCTAAAATCGCTTCGCCCGCGACCACACCACAATATTGGGTAATGGTTTTGCCTTCGATGTTAGGTGTAGTGGTTAGTAACATAAATACTCCTTAGATGTATTGATTGATTAAATGCAAAAAAAGTGAAGACTCAATCTATCACCCCAAGCATTATTCTATACAACAATTTTAAGTGAACAGCCCTGCGATTGACGAAGAGCACTGAATCGGGTTAAAACAGCGGGGTATATGAACAGTGTAAAGCTGTTGTTGAATTTGGCGCAATTTTTTGTGTAAGTATGGGATAAAAAATGAAGCCACAGCTGAATCTGCACAGGCACTTTCAAAATCGCCATGTAAGCAGTGTCGATGGCATAAAAAAACAATTTAGCAAACGCTAGCTCCTGACCAAAAGATTACAAAAGTAGTGGTGCTAAAGATCGATGTATTTAGATGGTGCTAGTGGATTTATTCTAAGGTGTTGGTCAAGATGAAACCATTTCGTTGGAATCTAAAAAAAAAGAGAACAGCTTGGAAGTTTGTTGGTTGTTGAGAAAGCTTCAATTGTTCTTGAATATCTCGATGAACTCAGGGAATGTTCAGCCAAGGTTTTAGCAAGATCAGATCAAAGAAACCTTATATTTGTAGGAAGATCGCCAGAGAATATTTTCGATTACCTGTCAGGTGTTTTGCAGAACACATCATGGGAATACAAAATTGAAAATCTGAATATCTCAAACCGATTTAAAAAAATAGCCGACATCGCTAACGAATTACCCGAAAGCTATAAGTCATTAAAGCAGCATTGTGAATTGCTTCATTTATCACCTGCGCAATTAATATCATCCGAAGAGGGTGCTTGTTTTGTGGATTTAGTTAGCGAGGGGAATACGTTTGACCGGTTGTTTGAGTTTTATGATCGATGGAGTACGGAAGAAAAAGCAGACTTGACGAGCGTTTGGAAAAAATTACGGTTCTTGGGAATTACGATTCGAAAAAAGAACAGCCCAAACACTTGGCGTTGGTACCAACATGCAGATTGGATAACCAATAATCGGGATTTAACAGCGCAAAGTATATCAATTGATCACGATTTCTGGAGTCATATGGGAGACTATCAGCCTAAAACTATTAATCCAAATCCACCCGAGAGATGGAATGATGAAAGTATTCTGTCCCCGCCGCGAAGTGAAAATCGGTTGGAGGCGCTGCGAGTTGC
>CAZICR010000018.1:0-17127 GCA_964537795.1 uncultured Cellvibrionaceae bacterium
TTCAATGCGATTGTTTTTTTGAATACAACGCTGGATGTGCTTGATAAAAATCAGGAAGCCGCTATGGAGCGATATATCCAGGCCGGTGGAGGATTCGTGGGTATTCATTCCGCAGCGGATACAGAATGGGAAGGTGATTGGTTTTGGTTTCGGAATTTGGTTGGTGCTGTATTCAAAAATCATCCGAGTCAACCAAGTAATGTACAAAATGCCAGACTGGTCAGTTTAATGCCAAGCGATCCTCTATTGGAAAATATTCCTCATGAGTTTTCGTTGCCTGATGAATGGTACAACTATCGAGATCTCTATGAAGGATTGGAATATTTAATGGAGGTAGATGAAAAAACTTATCAGGGAGGAGAGCATGGCGAGCATCATCCTATTACCTGGGCGCATGAATATGATGGTGGGCGAGCATTTTATACCGGTTTGGGGCATAGCAAAGAAACGTTTCAAAACCCCGTTTTCCAACAATTATTATTGAATGGATTGAAATATGCGGTAGCAAAAAATTATCGTGCACAACAAGCGCCTGATCTCAAGTACGGTCATGTAAAACCTGAGCAGTTACGGTTTGTTAAAAAGACCTATGTCGAAAAATTAAATGAACCCGTCAAGTTCGATTTCTTTCCGAATGGCGATGCACTTATTGCATTGCGCCCCGGTGAATTGTTACGCGTTGAAAAAGATTCAGGAAAATCAGAATCAGCAGGAAAACTCGATTTAACGTTTATCAGTTTATTGGAGATTGGTTTGGTAGGAGTTGCGGTTGATCCTGAATTTCCTGTAAAGCCATTTGTTTACTTGGTTTATTCAAAGCAGGATGAAAAGGGACAACTCTATCAACGACTTTCACGATTTGAATTTACAGAAAATCAACTTCAGTTGAAAACTGAAAAAATTATTTTACAACACCCAATCGATAATAATTGTTGTCATACTGGTGGTGATCTGGCATTTGCAGACAATAGAATTCTATTTTATTCCACGGGTGATAATACCAATCCACATGAACAGGACGGCTATTCTCCCATAGATTTCCGGTCTGATTTGCAAAAAAATGATGCTTTACGCAGTTCCGGCAATTCGCAAGATTTACGTGGAAAGATTTTGCGTATTATTCTGCAAGACGATGGCAGTTATAAAATTCCGGAAGGTAATTTATTTCTGGATGCAAAACAGGGACGACCGGAAATTTATGTCATGGGTGCACGCAATCCCTATTCGATTGCTTGGGATTCAAAATACAAACAGCTCTGGTTTTCCGATATAGGCCCTGATGCCAGTGAGGACTCGGATCGAAAAGGTTCGCGTGGTTACGACGAAATCAATCGTGTTAAACAAGCTGGAAATTTTGGTTGGCCTTTAGTTATCGGTCAAAATAAACCCTATCGAATATTTGATTATGCCAAACAAGAACCTCAGTCCTGGGTTGATTCTGCAGCACCAAAAAATAATTCACCTCGCAATACGGGGTTGGTAGATTTACCTGCTGCGCAATCGGCGTTTATTGCTTATCCCTACGCAACGTCCGATGTGTTTCCAGAGATGGGAACAGGTGGGCGTTCTGCATTGGTAGCAGATATTTATGATTATCAAAAATACCAAAAAATTTCCGGTGCTTATCCTGAATATTATGATGGTCAATTGTTTATTCTGGATTTTATGCGCGCTTGGGTAAAAGTGGTTGATTTTAATAATCAAAATGAGCGTATTTATAAAATAGATTCTTTCGCCCCCCAGATTCAATATGCGCTGCCAATTGACGCGAAGTTCGGGCCTGATGGAAATCTGTATTTACTGGAATATGGTATGTCATGGTTTGAACAAAATCCTGATGCACGTTTTTCAAAAATTGCATTTGTTGAAAAAGCACAAGAAGTCATTCATCAGCAGGATGCTACAAAATCTGTTGCGCAGGGGCATCAACAGCTTGATCCGATTGAATTGGGAAGGACACTAGTTGAAGCGAATAATTGTTTGGCTTGTCATAATCCAGATGAAGATAGAATCGGGCCTGCATTTAAAAATGTCGCTAAAAAATATCAGCAAGATCCAGATGCACTGAATTACCTTTCGCAAAAAATTGAAAAGGGGGGTAGTGGCGTTTGGGGTGCTCAGGCGATGCCGTCGTTTGCAGGTTTGAGTGCAGTAGAGCGCCAGGCATTGGCAGCTTATGTTTTATCTTTTACACAAAAAAAATAAATCTAGTGTTGTTTTTGTAGCCAGTGATTTTTCGCTGGCTCATCTTTCATTTTAATTCCCCTATTTTTCATGCACTGGCCAGCAAATAGAAAATTGTCGTCTCAATTGGCTTGCAAATACGAATAATTATCATTAATAATTGAAACTATATATTATTAGTGAGTAAAAACCATGTCTGATCCACTATCAGTGCTAAAGCGTGTCACGAAATTCACGAGCAATCAGCTTCAATCTGTAGGGGATAGAAGGGTTTTGGATTACATGGGTATTGGATTGGGGCCATTCAATTTGGGATTGGCTGCACTTCTAAAACCTGTTTCAGAGTTGGATGGGATATTTGTTGATTCTCGCGCCGAATTTAATTGGCATCCCGGATTGATGTTGACTGGAACTCGTTTGCAAACACCGTTTATGGCTGATCTGGTCACTATGGCGGATCCGACTAGTCCTTACAGTTTTCTCAATTACGCCAAACACAAAGGGCATCTTTATTCATTTTGCATTCGTGAAAATTTGTTTCTTCTGCGTGAGGAGTACAACACTTATTGTCAGTGGGTTGCGGCGCAATTAACCAATTTGCGTTTCTCTTCAAATGTACAGCAGGTTCATTTTGATCAGGAGCATAAAATATTTCGTGTGCTGGTACAGAATGAAAAAACAAAGGCACGAGAGTTATACCGTACAAAAAAAATTATTTTGGGAACCGGAACATCACCGCTGATACCTGAATCTTTTTCTGCAATAGCTGCTATCGGATGTCATTCGGGAGACTACAAGTATCGGCGTGAAAAACTTCTTGCCAAAAAAAATATAGTTTTGGTTGGCGGTGGGCAAAGTGCTGCAGAGATATTTTTTGATTTGTTACAGCAGCGTCCGCAATACGGATTTCAGTTGCATTGGTTAACGCGATCATCACAATTCTATCCTCTTGAATATAACAAGCTGACTCTGGAATACAGCACACCAGACTATTTACGCTATTTTTTATCCTTGCCTGAATCCGTACGTAAATCCAGATTGCAAGATCAGGCACATTTGTATAAGGGCATCAATCGGGATTTATTGGATAGTATTTTTGATTTACTGTATGAGCAATCATTAAAAGAAAAAATTCCTGTGAGCTTACATGCCAATTCGGAATTGCTATCAGCAAAAATGAATTCATCCAATACATCTGCCAATTTGAATTTTATTCAGCATGAACAAGATAAGCCTTTTAGTTTGCAAGCCGATGCGGTGATCTTTGCAACGGGATACGTTTACAAAACTCCAGCTTTTCTTGCGCCGGTAAAGTCACTTATTCGCTGGGATGAAAAC
Organism: uncultured Cellvibrionaceae bacterium; assembly: GCA_964537795.1. Classification (GTDB taxonomy): domain Bacteria; phylum Pseudomonadota; class Gammaproteobacteria; order Pseudomonadales; family Cellvibrionaceae; genus Cellvibrio. The sequence continues at coordinate 3,523 of CAZICR010000018.1, forward strand.
GCTAATCCCAAACCAGATTCCAACTACGCTGTTGACTTGTCGGGCAATTGCATCTTTGCCCAGAACATTGGTTTGGAAACCCACGGTTTTGTAACACCTGACTTGAGTATGGCTGCATATCGAAACTCAATTATCGTGAATCAGTTGGCGGGCAGGCGCGTTTACAAAACGGAAGAAAAAACAGCATTCCAGGATTTTTTTGGGCCTATGGATGAATTATTAAACGAACCGGAGTTTATAAAGTTTCATGAACAATTCAGCTAATAAAATTTTTTCCAGTGCTATATCTGACCTTCTGAATGCAAGACTATTGTTAATAGTCATGACTGCCTTGGCGGTTGTCAGCGATGCGGTGCTTATGCCATTTTACCCGCTCTTTTTTGAAGAACGATTTGCGGTGATTGATTCCAAAGTGGTGGGTATCTATATGTCGGCATTCTGTGTGGTGGTGATGTTGACGTTTCCTCTATGGGTAAAAGCTTCGAAAAAGGTTAATGAAATACCCTTATTACTTATTGGGCAACTGGGTGCGACATTTTTCGCAATTGTCTGTGTTTACACGACTTCATTAATTGCTTTCTGGATTTTTTCTTTATTGATGTTTGCCTGTAAAGCCAGCTACTTGTTGATATACCCATTAATTATGCGACTAAATACCAACATCAGTCAGGAAAAAACCATAGGTGTCTTGTCGGTGATTGTGCATTTGGGATTTATTCTGGGCGCATTGATTGGTGGAATGCTGCTATCACACCAGGATGCCCGCACTATTTATTGGTCAATTGCTATTGCTGATTTTATTCAATTTATATTGTGTTTAATTGTGTTTATAAAATTTTATCCGCTTGCAACAATAGATACCCCTGTAACCTTGGAAAACCAAACAAAACCGGCTAATTTTTTATTGAAAATTGGCTCGCTGATGGCAATATTCTATTTTGGTGCGAGTGTGGCTAGTCCATTTTTTGTCAGCTATTGGTTAAGTCTATCGGAATTAAAGCATCCTGCCATTGCAGGACTTGTGTATGCAATCCCAGGTTTGATCGCACTGATCATTTTATGGCGAATAAAATCGCGATCCTATAATTGGACACAAAATTTACAAAGTTTGATACCTGTGTTGGCGATAGGTATTGCTGGATGGATTATTCAAACTCACGAAAACGAAATAAGCATAATTCTGGGGCGTGTCTTGTTGGGCATCAGTTTGTATTACGGTGTGGTACGTCTGGATCTGGTGATATTTCAGGTAAGTAAACCGGAAGATTATGGAAGTGCTTTCAGTGGTATTTATATTTTTCAAAATATTGGTGCAATAGCCGCATTTTACACGGCAGGTTTTTTGGTCGGTGACCAGCAGTGGTATTGGTCTTTTGTTGTAGCGGCAATCGCATTTTTTACCTGTTTGATATTAATTCGAATAATCCTGCACAAAAATCTTACACAACAAGATGATATGGAATCTATCGCCATTCAACCTGAACAGCCACATAACTAACTTGTACCAATTGTTATGAATAAAATATCTGCAAAAAAACAATTCGATTATTCAAGATTCCCGCCATTCAATGCTGAATATGGTTGCAACTATGTTGATTCTACAGAATTGACTAGCGGTCAATTTTCAATAAAACCTTTTGTATTGGATCGCGATGTTGATTCAGTACATGATTGGGTTAATCAGGATTACGCTGTCTATTGGGGAATGAAAGGTTGCACTATTGATCAAGTTAGGGATATCTACCAAAAACTCTGTGGGCAGCAAGCAGTCTATTCTGGATTTTATCAAGGTCAATTGACTTTCCTGATAGAGCTTTATGATCCGGCGTCTGATTTGGTTTCACAATATTACCCGCATCGTGATGGGGATTTGGGTATGCATATTTTGTTGGCGCCAGCCAACCGACCACTAAAAAACTTTTCCTGGACAGTTTTTTATACAGTGATGAATTTCATCTGCCAATTGCCCGATGTAAAACGAATAGTAGTAGAGCCTGATGCCAGGAATCAAAAAATACACAAGCTTAATCGACGGGCAGGGTTTTTTTATCATCAAAAGCTTTATTTTCCACATAAAGCTGCATGTCTGGCAACAGTTGATGCAGCTACTTTTTTATCAGAAAACATATTAAACCCATTATCAAGCAATCAGAGTAACCAGACTATGAACCATTCTTTTATTACATCAATTGATATTGAACACCAACCATTTCTTGCTACATCGCATTTGCAGCCTGACCTTTGGTCCGAGGTTAATCGGTTGTTAATTCGTAAAGCGATCAGCGAATTCGCCCATGAATGTTTAATTACACCGAAGCTCATTGCTGAGGGTGATCTATGCAATCAATATTATCTGCAGGCACCCGCACAGGAAAATGCTGGGCAGAATGAGGTTATTCGTTATGAATTTGATGCGCGTGTGATGGCATTAAATCATTGGTCAGTATCAGCTGAATCCATTAGCAAATTTCAAAACGGTCAGTTAGTCCCCTTAAACGCACAGCATTTTATTATTGAGTTTCATAAGCAATTATCTATAGCCACTGATAAGTTGCCTGTCTATTTGGAGGAAATTAGTAATACTCTCAACTCAAGTGCCTATAAAAGAACGCGCTTGGGAATTTCTGCTCGTGAATTAGTTAATGCTGATTTTCAAACCATTGAATCAGCGATGTTAGAGGGGCATCCGGCGTTTGTTGCCAATAACGGGCGTGTCGGGTTTGATGCAAAAGATTATCGACAATATGCTCCCGAAGTAGGTCAAGTATTTAAACCTGTTTGGATTGCTGCACATATTTCCAAAGCTCATTTTGCTTCTGCTTCATATCTGAATTATAGAAATTTGATGGAGCAGGAGTTGGGTGAAAAAATTATCGAGGAGTTTAATAAAAAAATTATCCAGCTTGGGTTAAAGCCCGATGATTATATCTTTATGCCGCTTCATCCCTGGCAATGGTTTAATAAAATTTCATCGGTTTTTTCTGCCGATATTGCACAACATAATATTATTTGTCTGGGTTTTGCTGATGATGAGTATCAAGCACAGCAATCCATCCGCACTTTATTTAATCGTTCCCATCCGGGAAAAAATTACGTCAAAATGTCATTGTCCATTTTGAATATGGGATTTATGCGTGGACTTTCTCCTTATTACATGAGTGGAACACCGGCGATTAATGAATGGGTAGGAAATTTGTTATCCTCAGATAGATATTTGCAACAAAATGGATTTTATATGTTACGTGAAGTTGCATCAGTGGGTTACAGCAATAGTCTGTATGACCGGATTCCATCGCGCGATACTGCCTATCGAAAAATGCTGGCCTGTTTATGGCGTGAGAGTCCGATAAAGTTGTTGGAGCAAGACGAGCGATTGATGACTATGGCAGCACTCTTGTATCTGGATGCGGACGGCGATGCCTTGGTAAAACATTTGGTGCAATCATCGGGCTTGAGCGTTTCAGCCTGGGTTAAATCCTATCTCGTCGCTTATCTAACGCCGTTAATTCATTGTTTTTACAAGCATGATTTGGTGTTTATGCCGCACGGTGAAAACATTATTTTAGTGATGAGGAACTACACACCGGTGCGTGCAATTATGAAAGACATTGCCGAAGAAATTGCCATTATGAATATGGATATCCAGCTGCCGAATCTGGTTGATCGTGTGCAGGTTGATGTGCCGGAGCAGATGAAAGTGCTGTCAATTTTTATTGACGTTTTTGATGGTTTTTTTCGTTACCTCGCTCCATTATTGGAAGAGCATCTCGGGTTTTCCGAGCAAGCTTTTTGGAAATTGGTTGCCGAAGGGTTTCATGAATACCAGCTTGAGCATCCGGAATTGAACGAAAAATTTGCGCGCTATGATTTCTTTTGCGATGAGTTTGCCCATTCCTGTCTGAATCGTTTGCAATTGGTCAACAACCTGCAAATGATCAGTGATTTGATGGATCAGACGCAAAGTTTGCAATTTTCCGGTAATTTAAAAAATCCAATTGCGGCTTATAAAGAGTCTTCCTGCAAAGTGATCGAGCTGGATGAGTCCTGTTTATGAAGAGCTACTATCAGCAGGTCACCAGCTAATCAGCAACAAATGTAAGATTCTGCTTGACGCCAGAATCATGACAACTTAACTTGCGCGCCAGAGGTGTCTGACGTTTTGAAACGGGTCAGATTCAATGGGAAGTCGGTGCGCACCTAATGTTTTCAATACCTGGTTGCAATCCCGACACTGCCCCCGCAACGGTGAATATTGCTTTATCAAATATATTGCAATATGAGTCCGATACCAGCCTCGCCCAGGAGTGATATTTTAAAAATATCACTCATTTTATTCACTATGTTGCGGAGGGCTTCATAGGTGGAAAATTATTGACTTATCGTTTGTATTTTTTCCGCTTCCCCTCCCTCAACCTTTTGGCTGAGGTTTTTATGTCTTGTGTTTTGTCTGTTGATCGAATGTTATTTTTGTTTCGATCGAGCCTTCTGTCTATTGTTGTTTTTTCCAATAGTCTTTTTGCATCCGATAATAAACCGGATGAAATTGAAACCATCATCGTGTCTTCCAATATGCAAATGCCTCTGCGAGAAGTGGCAACTTCTGTTTCAGTGTTGGATCAAAAAACCATTAAAGAAATGGGATTTTTAACTGCACAGGATTTATTGCGCAGCATGCCGTCAATCAGCATCACCAATTCAGGTGGTATGGGAAAAAATTCTTCAATCAGTATTCGTGGTGAAGAAGGTTTTCGCACACTGGTAAAAATTGATGGCATTGATATAACCGATGTCACAGGACCACAGTCTGCCCCGCAAATTCAACATATGATGGCGGGTGATTTGGCACGAATTGAAGTGCTTCGTGGACCACAAGGTTTAATGCACGGTGCGGATGCCGGCGGTGTTATTTTATTATCGACTGCCAGTACGGAAGAGGGCACAAAAGGTCAGGTGAGCTATGAGGGCGGGCGATATTCCACCTCCAATCTGCAAGGGCATCTCAGCATGGCCAATGAGCAAGGTGATATTTTTATCAGTGGTGGAAGAGTCAAAAGTGATGGCATCAACGCCAGAATTACCGATCTTACGCAGGATCTTGATGGTTATGAAAATAACACCAGTCATTTGCGCATGGGATGGAATATGAATGAACAATTGCGCGGAGAAATTGTTGGTCGCACAACTCATGCTGAAACGCAATTTGATCAATGTGGCTGGCCATCAACGAATGATTGCTTTGAAAAATTTAATCAAACCAATAGTCGTGCTGCAATTAAATACACCTATGATTTGGGTGAAGCTGCTGTAGCCTACACACATGGCAATATGTATCGTGATTCTTATGCGGATCAGCAAAAATCACTCTACAACTACCAAGGTGAAAATGATCGTTGGGAACTAACTGGTCACACAGTCTGGAGTGATGCATTAAAATTGGTGTATGGTTTTGAAAAACGTACTGATGAAGCGGCAAATGATTTTGAAGAGCATGGAATTACCCGTGATCAGGATGCATTCTATGCTGAATATCAAGGAAAGTTTTTTGATCGGTTATTTGTCACTCTGGGTGGGCGACAAGATCGAACAGATGATTTTGGTAACTTTGATACTCACAGATTGAGCGCAGCTTATATTATTCCCCAGGAATTTGCGGGCGAATTAAAACTCAAAGCAACCTCAGGCACCGGTTTTCGTTTGCCGAGCTTGTACGAGAATATGACCAATACGCGTTATGGCGGTGTGGATTTAACACCGGAATCCAGTGAAGGTTATGATGTTGGCTTTGAATATCAATATAGTGATAAATTGCAAATGGAATTGGTTTATTTTAATCAACGAATTGAAGATCAAATTACTTACAGTTACCAAACCTATACTTATGTACAAGAGGTTCCTGAAAGCAAATCCAAAGGTGTTGAGTGGGTTGGACTTTGGCAGCTGATTGATCAATTAAGTTTTCAAGCCAATATCACTCGTCAAAATGCGGAAGATAGTAATGGCAATACCCGGGTGCGCAAACCGGAGCTGATGGCAAATCTCGGCATTAATTTTTTACCAGACGATGTTTGGTTGATAGGAATCAATTATCGTACTACTCAAGATCGTATTGATGTGGGTAATACCCCCTTAAATGATTATGAGTTGGTAGATTTACGTATTCGTGTACAACCTTCAGATAAAGTTTCAGCCTATATTCGGATTGAAAATCTGGCTGATAAAGAATATGTAGAAGCAAATGGCTACAATACCACTCGTCAGGCCGCTTATATGGGAATGGATTTTAGTTTTTAATCTAACACCTCCAAGCCCTCTTGTCATAATAGAAGAGGGTTTGTTCCCCCACTTTGAAAAAGGGGGGCTAGGGGGGATTTAAAATTCACACTCTTGTAAGTCACTCGCACTACAGAAATTATTTATATAAACGATGGAAAACCCATGAACGATAAATCCCAACGCCACAAAGAACGCATGCAACAACGAAAAGAAATTGTCGATGCTGCTATTGCACGTGCCGATGAAGAACGCGGAATTGTTATCGTATTAACAGGCGATGGCAAAGGAAAAAGTTCGTCAGGCTTCGGTACTGTATTACGTTGTCTCGGGCATGGTTATAAAGTGGCTGTGGTGCAATTTATTAAAGGCACTTGGGAATGCGGCGAAAAAAACTTTTTAACAGAAAGTATTTTCCGCGGTGCCAGCCCACAGCTGGAGTATTTTGTAATGGGTACAGGTTTTACCTGGGAGACCCAAAATGCAGAAGCCGATAAAGTCGCTGCTGAAAAAGTCTGGGCTGAATGCGAACATGTCTTTAGTGATCCGGAAATTCATTTGGTATTGTTGGATGAATTAACCTATATGCTGAATTACAAATATCTTGATAAAGATAAAGTAATTGAAACCATTCAAAATCGGCCTGTGAATCAAAATGTCATCATCACCGGCCGCGGTGCCAAAAAATACCTGGAGGATTTGGCCGATACTTTTAGTGAAGTTAAATCAATTAAACATGCGTTTAATGCGGGTGTGAAAGCGCAGAAGGGGATTGAGTGGTGATTACGGTATCGATTAACAATCAGTCCTTCGGCTCGCATATTCACAGTTTGCGCCTATACTTGGCGCTAAGTATAAGATCTGACAGGAGAAACTAATGCGTTTTGTGCCAATAATATTATTGGTCGGCGTTTTTAGTTGTCACAGTGCCGCCTTACAGAATAGCGCCGCCTCGCAGATTAATTCAGCTTCACAGAATTCTTCCAGTTTGCGTCTCGCAACCAATAAACTTTCATCCAACTCTGTTCAGTTGGAAATAGAGACAGAAAATTTGGTGCGTGAGCAGGTGCGTTGCGTGTTAAATCATATTAATCATGAATCCACGTTGGATATCAGGCCCTGGAAGCGAATATATCTGGATCTTGAACGTGACATGGTCGATGGCTTTTATTTGGCTATCTCGCGGCCGCAACTTGATAAATTTGCAGAAATTTCGGCTCCGCTGGTGATGGAAAACTGGTATTGGTTTTGGCGCGCGGATGTGAAAGCACCAGCGACTTGGCAGCAGGGTTATAAATTGGGGTCGATACTGGGAAGCCAGCAAGAAAAATGGCTACAGGAGTCGGGCTATAACATCAGTATGTCGGCTTCGAATTTACCTCAGTTGATCAAGTTGCTGGAGATTGGGCGTGTAGATGTTATTTTGGTTGATAAAGACCATTTTAATCAGGCGGTTTCCCAGACCAATTTGTCACCTGAAAAATTTCAATCCCGTTTTTTCCGTTATGTTCCATTGGGTGCTTATTTCAGTCGCCACTTTTTGGACAGAAATCCTGAGTTTATTGAAAAGTTTAATTTCTATTCTGGCGAATGCCAGCATCAAATATTTTCCATGAGCGAAGAAGAAAAAAACTTGTTGGAGGCTTGGGTCAATCAACATTTTTTTGAGTTACTGAAAAATAAAAAATGGTTATCTATTCTTCGGCAATATAACAGCCAAAGAAAAAATCTTGATTTCAACGAGATTGAACTGATTGATCGGAAATGGATAGAAGGCTTTAAAACACGTAATCATGCAATTCTTGCTGAGCAAACTGATGGCATGTTAGCACAAGATCTGGTGCGAATAAAAAACGAATCCGATGGAGTGATAACCGAAATTATTTTTACCGACAAGCGTGGTATGAACATAGCCGTCAGTGATATGACATCTGATTTTTTCCAGGGTGACGAAATCAAATTTAAACAATCTATAGAATTAAAAAGGGATAAAGTTTTTATCGATCAGATGGCCTACGATGCTTCCACTCGGCTATTCCAGGTTAATGTCAGCTTTCCGGTTTTCGATTCGGCTGCAACAACACAACAAGCACTCGGAGTGATGATTTTGGGAATTGACGTGGAAAAAGCGCTTTCACTCACGCAATAAGCTTACTCAATAACCTGATTCATCAACTGGTCAATATTCCACTCTTGGCTATACTCCAGATAGTTTAGATGAAAATCGACTATGAGTTTCCAATGGATTTTCTTGGGTTAACAAATCTCATTTATAGCTAACACATTGTGTGACAAGAGATTTTTAGCATGTACCTGGAGTTTTTTGGCTTAGATAAACCACCCTTTCGAATCACACCTGACACTACTGCATTTTTTGGTGGGGCAGATCGTGGCGCCATACTTAATGCCTTGTGTTATGCGATAACACAAGGCGAAGGCATTATCAAAGTAGTGGGCGAGGTTGGCAGCGGGAAAACCATGTTATGTCGCATGTTGCCTTTAACACTTGAAGGCCGAATCGATTGGGTTTATCTGTCTCATCCCAGTTTGTCGCCGGAACATACACTGCATGCAATTGCACACGAAATGGGACTGAATGTTGATGCAGGCAGCGACAAATTAAATGTCATGCGTGCACTGCATGAGACTTTATTAAAGAAGCACAGGGATAATCGTCAGGTAGTGGTTTTGGTTGAAGAAGCGCAATCAATGCCGCTTGAAACGCTGGAAGAAATTCGTTTGTTAACCAACCTTGAAACTGACGATCACAAATTATTGCAGCTGGTTTTATTTGGGCAACCGGAGCTTGATGAGAATCTGGCAAATCCTTCAATTCGTCAATTGCGCGAACGTATTACCCACAGCCTTTATCTAATGCCTCTCGAATTACCTGATATTCAAGCCTATTTGAATTTTCGTTTGCGATCAGTTGGTTATACAGGCCCCGATTTATTTTCAAAAAAAGTGGCCACGGCTATTGCTCATTATTCGCAGGGATTAATTCGTCGAATTAATATTTTGGCTGATAAAACATTATTGTTGGCTTACACCAAAGACAGTCACAGCATCAGTGTCAAGGATATTCAATATGTTGCACAGGACAGCCAATTCAAACCAGCACTTTCATTAACCGGATGGATTCATTTTTCATTTCACCGACTCTGTTCGGCACTAAGGGGTTAATTCAGTGAAATATTTTATCTTGAGTCTGTGCTGTCTTTTTGGGTTAGCGTCTTGCGACAATATTCGCATGGAGCCAAAACCTTCCAAGGGGCATATTGCATCGAAACAGGACGATACCGATATTCCACCCATCGCTACTGCTGCACCTGTATTGCCGGAACCGTCCCGTACAACAGTAAAAGCGGAATTACATACATTGGTTGTCAGTGATGTTGCGGTTCGCGATTTATTATTTTCGCTTGCACGCGATACCAATCTCAATCTGGATATAGATGATGATGTGGATGGTGTAGTGACGATAAATGCGATTAATCAACCACTGCCCGCTATTTTGGATCGAATCGCCAGGAGTAGTAATCTGGATTATGAAATCACCAATGATGTATTAATTATTCGCAAAGATATGCCTTATTTATACAACTATAAAATTGATTATTTGAATATGTCGCGTGTGAGTGATGGTGGTGTCAGTGTATCCACGCAAATTAATTCTACCGGTCAAGGTGCCAGTGCAGAAGGGGCTGCAGCGGGTGGTTCTGGTGATAACAATTCATCAACCCAGGTTAAAAACCTGTCGGAAAATAATTTTTGGCTGACCTTGCAAAAAAATATTGCCAACATTATCGGTAACACGGCTGCAGGTGAAACAGAAAACTCCAATGTTGTCTTGAATCGTGAAAGCGGAATTATGGCGGTGCGTGCTACCAAAAAACAGCACAAAGAAATTCAACGTTTTTTAAGTGACGTTCAACAAAGCTCGCAGCGCCAGGTTTTAATAGAAGCCACTATTGCTGAAGTGAAACTCAGTGACCGATATCAAGCGGGCATTAATTGGTCGATGGTACGTGATCCTAATAGTGGGCGAAGTTTTATTTTCAATGCGGCGAATGCAGTGAATGATATTACATTAAATACTCCTCCTGCATTTACATTGAGTGCGAGTAAAGATCTGGGCGGTGGCGATCAATTACAAACAACTCTACAAGCGCTACAAACGTTTGGTGATGTACGCATTATGTCAAGCCCGAAAATTATGGCCTTGAATAATCAAACTGCTTTATTAAAAGTGGTTGATAATCTTGTTTATTTTACGGTTGATGTGAATATCGATAGTTCCAGCGCTGTTGCAGGCGGTTTTCGAACCATCACCTATGAAACCAAAATCAATACCGTACCTGTCGGATTTGTCATGAGTGTTACTCCTTATATTAATGATAAGGATTCGGTTACCTTGAATGTTCGGCCGACGATTTCACGCGTTATTCGGCAAATGCGTGATCCCAATCCTGCGCTTGCTGAAGTCGATGTGGTTAGTGAAATTCCCGTTATTCAAGTGAGGGAAGTAGAATCCGTATTAAAAATCAATAGTGGCGATGTCGCTATTATTGGTGGCTTGATGCAAGACGAAGTGAATAACACCAAGCGCGGCATTCCGGTTTTGTCAAAACTTCCTGTGCTGGGAGCTCTATTCCGATATGACGACGACAATACCACCAAGACCGAGTTGGTTATTTTTATTAAACCTATAGTGGTGAATCATGCAAGTTTATCGGGTGACCTAAAAGATTATAAACAGTACTTGCCCGAAAATACTGTAGGTCAAAAGGAGTAAGTGATGAGCCTCTTACTCGAATCATTAAAAAAAGCCGCACTGGAAAAACAGAAGAAGGAAAAGAGTGCTGTTTCTGCGGAGACGCCTGCTGATCCAGCACAAAAAGAACCTGAAAACCATAAACCTGAAGGCAAAAAACTGGAAGACAAAGAAGAAAAAACTGAAGAAACAGAAATTGAATTTAATAGCGATGAATTTGAATTTGTTGTTGAACCGCAAGTTATAGTTGAAGAATCTTCGCTACCAGAAAAAAAACAAATTGAAATAAAGTCTGAAGATGTTATTGATGATTCTTTAGCAACTGAAAAAATTCACAGCTCCGAAGAAAAGCATTTGGCGAAACCAGAAAAAAATAACACCGCCGAAATAAGGAATGCTCCTGAAAAAGATCACAAAGTGCACAGCTTTACTCCTGAATCAGGAAAAGCTGCGTTGGCTTTGCTGCTGGAGAAAAATAAAAAAATTGAAAAGTCAGGGAAGGTACGCAGTTTTTATGTGATGGGACTGTTGCTGATAACCGGATTGGGTACATTAGGTGGTTATTATTATTTTTTGATGGACGACAATAGTTCTATTGTCCCTGCAAATCAGATGCGTTTGTATACACATGAAAATAATGCGTCTGTTACTGATGCTATACCTTTAACGGAAAATACCCTCAGTGAGACGCCATCAGAAGTGTTGGCTGATAATTCTGCTAACACTCAAGACCTGATTTCTTCGGAATCTGTTGCTTCAAATAATGAAAGTTTGATTTCCGTTGATGAACCCCAAGTCATGAGTCAGGCTGTCAACGTAACTGAATCTGTATCGGATAATCAGATGAAGGATAGAGCGCCGCTCGAAAAATCTGTACAAAAAACTCAACCGAAAGAATTCAATAACACACCAGCAAGAGTGAATAGCCAACCGATTGAAAGTTATATTCAATCACACCCACAGGTTGAGGATGCAATTGCACAACAAGTTAGTCTTGCCTATACAGCTTATCAACAAGGTCGATGGAGCGAAGCGCAGACAATTTATCAAAATGTCTTGATTCAGGATCCCTATAATCGCGATGCACTTTTGGGGGCAGCTGCGGTTGCGGCGAGACAAGGTAGGTCACAAGAGGCTTTAAGTTATTATCAGCAGCAATTGGAACGTGATCCGCAAGACGAATATGCAATTTCGGGAATTATGACATTGAGTCTTGATGCTAATAATCTGGGATTGCTATCGGAAATTGATCGTCGTTTGCAAGAAAAACCGGCGAGTGTGCATTTACTATTATTGAAAGGCTCATTGTTGGCCGGGCAGCAACAATGGAGCGCTGCTCAGGAAGTATATTTTGACGCCTGGCAATACGATAAAGATAATCCCGATATTGCTTACAATTTAGCAATTTGTCTTGATCGTTTAAATCAATCGCGTGAAGCCATTCGTTTTTATGAGATGGCGTTATCACTCAAAACACCGGGCGCTAATTTTTCATCAACAACCGTTGAAAAAAGATTGGCGAGTCTGGCGAGATCAAGGCTATGAATGCGCCCAAAAAACGTTTGGGTGATGAACTGGTTAGCCGAGGGTTGGTATCCAGTGACCAAATTACTATTGCCATAACCGAACAAAAGAAAACTGGTAAACCTTTGGGGCAAGCATTACTTGATCTCGGATTTATTTCTGAAGCGATTCTGCGTGATGTACTCAGTGAATCGATTGGTCGTGAAAGTATTGATTTATCGCGTGCTGTTCCTGACCCGGATGCGATTCGATTAATTTCAAAACAGGTTGCTAGTCGTTATAACTTGTTGCCGGTGAGTTTTGATATTGAAACCAAAACCTTGCAATTGGCGATGACCGATATTTACGACGTGATTGTGTTGGATCGTGTTCGTGTTGGTTTACCATCTGACATTAAATTGGTTCCGCTATTGGCTGCTGAAGGTGAAATTCGTAAATCCATCGATCAGTTTTATGGATATGAATTGTCAGTCGATGGCATTTTGCGTGAAATTGAAACCGGCGTTGTCGATTATCAAAGTCTTGATCTCAGTGGTTCTGAATACAGTCAGCCTTTGGTGCGATTGGTTGACGCCATTTTGTCTGATGCAGTTAAACGAGATGCATCGGATTTGCACTTTGAACCTGAACAAGGTTTTTTACGCTTGCGTTATCGTATTGATGGGGTGTTAAAACAAATTCGCAGTTTGCATAAAGATTATTGGTCTGCAATTGCGGTGCGGTTGAAAGTGATGGCAGGTTTAAATATTGCTGAAACCCGATCGCCACAAGACGGACGTATTTCATTAAAAGTGGGCGGGCACACAGTGGATTTTCGTGTGTCCTGTATGCCAACCACGCACGGCGAAAATATAGTATTGCGTGTGTTGGACAGATCCAAAGGTATTGTGCCTTTGGAAAAATTAAATTTGCATCCGGATAATTTTGATTTACTCAAATTATTAATGAGTCGTCCGGAAGGGATTATTTTGGTAACCGGACCAACGGGTAGCGGCAAAACTACCACACTTTATTCCATGTTGAATCATCGAAAATCG
>CAZICR010000019.1:0-16564 GCA_964537795.1 uncultured Cellvibrionaceae bacterium
TTTTCGGTACACAAATCGATGGCTATGCATCTGCCACCGTGTTGGATTTAATGAAGCAAAATTCCGGTTTGGTTCTGGATGAACTCTACGCAAAAGAACCTGCATTTAACACAGGCGTTTGGGCGGGCGCAGGTTGGGAATGGGTGAATTTGGGATTTTTAATCGGCGGATTATTTTTACTCTACAAAAAAGTGTTTACCTGGCATGCACCGATCAGCATGTTGTTGTCGCTGACTGTTGTGTCAACCATTTTTTATGATGCTGGCAGTTCCCAATCCAGTGGCTCGCCTTTGTTTCATTTATTTTCTGGCGCCACTATGCTGGCTGCATTTTTTATTGTGACCGATCCGGTTTCGTCAGCAGTGAGTGTTCGCGGCCGAATCATTTACGGTGCATTGATTGGTTTGGTAATTTATGTGATTCGCGCTTGGGGAACCGGTTATCCGGATGGTGTCGGTTTTGCCGTTTTATTATTAAATTTCGCAGCGCCTTTTATTGATTACTACACTACACCACGCACTTACGGTCACAGCAAACCAAGACGTGCAACCGATAGTAAACCACGGGATGGAGGTCACTGATGTTAGGGCAATCCATTAGCAAGAACAGTATTATTTTAGGTGTGTTTGCTTTATTAGCCGCTGCCGGTTTGGCATTGACTAATTTGGCAACCCAGGATCGCATCAACAAGGCCGAACGTGCAGCTAAACAAAAAGCCTTGTTTGAAATAGTACCAGCTGATCAATTGGATAATGATTTGTTGCAGGACACTATTAAAATACCCGCATCGACACATGAACTTTTAGGCGTAGATGCCAATCAACCAATTTATATCGCACGACGTCAGGGACAAGTCACCGCATTAATTATTCCCGCCATGGCGCATGATGGTTATAGTGGTGATATCTCCATGATTGTGGGTGTGAATCGCAATTTGACTATTGCCGGTGTTCGTGTGATTGCACACAAAGAAACGCCAGGTCTTGGCGATAAAATTGAATTAAAAAAACATCAATGGATATTAAATTTTGATGGGAAAAGTTTACAGGTTCCCGTCATTGATGAATGGAAAGTAAAAAAAGACGGTGGTGTATTTGACCAATTTGCCGGCGCAACTATTACACCACGCGCGGTCGTGAAAAAAATTAAGGAAGTATTGGAATTTACACAACAACATCCCGAATTATTTGACACACCCGCATCACACACAGGTGATCATCATGAGTGAACAAGCCAATTACGCAGAAATCGCAACAAAAGGTCTTTGGTCTAATAACGCTGCATTGGTTCAGGTATTAGGATTGTGCCCATTACTTGCCGTGAGTTCTTCCGTTGTCAACTCATTAGGTTTAGGTTTGGCGACCTTGTTGGTATTAACCATTACCAACTCAGTAGTGTCATTAATTCGTAAACAAGTCAGTGATGCGGTTCGTTTGCCAGCCTTCGTGATGATTATCGCCGCCGCCGTAACCTGTACTGAATTATTGATGAAAGCCTTTACTTACGAGCTTTATCAAATTCTGGGTTTATTTATCCCATTAATTGTCACCAACTGCGCCGTATTAGGCCGTGCAGATGCTTTCGCCAGTAAAAATAAATTAGCCCCCGCTGCTTTCGATGGTTTCATGATGGGCTTGGGATTTTTATTGGTTCTGGTTTGTGTTGGGGCTGTGCGCGAATTGTTAGGCACAGGCCATTTGTTTGCGGATATGCATTTATTATTTGGCGAAACTGCGCGCCATTGGCAACTCAATATTTTTGGCCAGAGTTATCCCAACGTGATTTTTGCATTACTGCCACCCGGCGCTTTTATAGTGGTGGGATTTTTAATCGCCGGCAAAAATGGTATAGATACTATTCTGAAAGCCCGTGCAGAAGCCAAAAAATTAAAACCGATTAAAGGAAGCAAACGAGTCAGGACTACGGGGACGGTTGCGTAGTAAATTCCTTGCACCCCCTCCTAACCTCCCCCTCCACAAGGGGGAGGGACTTTACTCCCTGCTTAATTGCAGAGTGAAATCTGTCCCCTCCCCTTACGAAGGGGAGGGTTAGGGTGGGGTTTGTTTTTATCAAAAAAACCAATCGAGGCCAATTATGTTCAACATAGACCAAGCAGAATTACTGAACATCTATCACAAGTTTATTGAGCCCTGGAGCATCAAAATTTTAATTGCCTTGACCATATTTTTGGTTGGTCAATTGATTGCAAAATATGTCAGCCGGGCACTGGGTAAAGTACTAAGTCATACCAAGCTCGATAGAATTCTGGTGGATTTTATTCAATCACTGGTTCGCGCTTTGTTGTTGATTATTGTTTTAGTCGCAGTCTTGGATCAGTTAGGTGTTAACACCAATTCAGTGATTGCAGTCCTGGGCGCTGCCGGTTTAGCTGTCGGTTTGGCGTTACAAAGTTCGCTGCAAAATTTTGCAGCGGGATTTATGTTATTAATTTTTCGTCCATTTAAAGATGGCGACTTTGTTGAAGCAGCAGGAACATCCGGCATGATTGAAAAAATCGGTATTTTTTCCACGATTATGCATACCGGTGATAATAAAGAAGTGATCATCCCCAACGGTGCCATTTATAGCAGTAACATTATCAATTATTCCAAACGACCCACTCGCCGCATCGATATGATATTCAGCATCAGTTACAGCGATGATTTGCGTGTTGCACGTGATGTGTTGACTGAAATTATTGCAAATGAACCACGCATTCTAAAAGATCCGGAAACTTTAATTGCCGTTGGCGAACTAGGTGCAAACAGCGTGGACTTTTTTGTTCGCCCCTGGGTAAAAACCGAGGAATATTGGGAAGTAAAATTTGCTGTAACCGAAAAAGTTAAAATCGCATTTGATGCAGCAGGTATCACTATTCCATGCCCACAAATGAATATTCATTGGCAAGGCAAAGAGTTCACAATGGATCAGGTTTAATTTGCTACTTAATCCAACAAACATAAAAAAAGCGAGCAGATGGCTCGCTTTTTTTATGTTTGGATAAATTACTCCGTGACTTCTGCTTCTGTTTCCATTTCAGCATCCATCTCTTCCATTGCGGCAGCACCATCAGCCGGCACACTTTCCTCACTGGGAACTTCCTGATGCTGTGATGCGGCCATTCCCATAGCCCCCATCATCAACAGTGGCATATATTGTTCGGCCGGAATCGTTTGTGTACCTACAACCAACTCTGTGTCTTTCAGATTGGCTTTCAAATTGTAAGTGCCATTTTCTTTGGTCACGTAAGTGCCAACCAAAGGTTCCATTTGCGCAGCCATAGGCGTTTGACTAACTATGGATTCGCTCACCGACAAATCCAGATTGGCCACAAATAATGCCAACATTTCTTCCGGTGTTTGCAGATCCATCAAATTTTTTCCTTCCGCATTGGAGTGATATTGCAGATTGAAATCTCCGTTCAGTTTTCCATCCATAAATTCACTACCCATGCCTAATTTCAACTCTACTCCATCAGCCAGCAGACCCGTCAATGCAGGCATTAGTTTTGCCAATTGCTCTTGCGGAGCGACATCCCCACCCATTGCTTCATAAAGGTTTTTGAGCGCCGCAACCGGAACATTATTAAATTCAACCTGATAAAAACTGTTATTCACTTCAAGCGGCCCGGAAAATTTATCCAGACGAATCGCAACCAAGGTATTCATAGCTTTATCATTCTGTTGTTGCTTCTGTTCTATAGTTAAATTTTCAAGAGTTGCCGACATGGCAGATGAACTGTTGATGCTGATTTTTTTGGTACCCAAATTCATATTGGCCATTGGTACACCGGCGTCGATATAACGTTGATCCAACTTTCCTGTCCAAGGATCCATTGTGACTTCAGTTGTTTCATCTTTTATAGAAACAGCACCAATCGCAAATTCAGCTTTCAGATTGGGGGTCAGACTGTTTTTGAAATCACCGCTAAAGGTAATGACTGATTTGTCAATTTTTACCTGATTAGATTCTTCTGTTGCATTTATAGCTTCAACTGTCCAATCTCCCGAATAGGTTTTATCAAAACCATAATTCACACTGATTAAACCTATTGAATCACCCAAAAGCTCTTTTATTTTTTTATCCGCCTCTTCATCACCGGTTTTGAGTACCAAAGTCGATTGTGAAGCATAGGCCCCAATTGAAAAACCGTTCAAAAACAGTAAAGGGCCGTGTTGAATTTTAGAATGACTTGTTAACACAATTTTATCCAAAGCCGGTTCTGAACCAGCAAAACGAACAGTCACATCCGCATGGCTGCCAAATATCCCACGGGAAAACTCCGTCATTTCGATTTTAAAACCGTTCATTTTTGCGGAATGTTTTTCTTGGAATGCAAGTTGCTCCTTTATAGAACTTTCAGCAACAAAGCCCAACGAGAAACATATTCCTATGTAAACCAGTAATATACCCACCAATGCAGCCAGTATTTTTTTCATTTGGAAATCCTTAGACAGTTAATTAATTGTGGTACCTGAAACATCCACCCGCAGCATCATATAGAAATCAGGGGGTCCAAGAAACCAGCTATACGAAAATTCGCCTTGACGCTCGCCTCCAGCACTTTTACCCTAGTCGGCCTTTTGATTGTCGAGTGTTAGTGGTCATGACTTACTGTGTTGCCATAAAAGTGAATGCGGGTTTGGTGTTTTGTTCCGACTCCAGAACTAATGCCGGTGTGGATCAAGTCAGTACTTATAGCAAGATGTACCACTTTGGTATTCAGGGCGACCGCCAGATAGTGATTAACTCGGCAGGCAATCTGGCCACTACCCAATCTGTCATAGCCAAAATACGCAAAGACATCAAAGACGGCGCTGATAATAGCCTGGCAACCCTAACCAGCCTGCATGATTGTGCCGATTATCTGGGCGATATCAGCCAGCTTGTCCAAGAGAAGCACGGTCACGGGAATAACAGTATTTTCGAAGCCAGCTTTTTAATCGGTGGTCAAATCGGCTCGGATACCACTGCCATGATGTTGGTTTACCCCCAGGGCAATCACATCACCACCTCTGATCACACGCCTTATTTACAGATAGGCGAAAGCAAATACGGCAAACCCATTCTCGACCGTATCCTGAAACCCGAAACCAGCCTCGACACCTCTGCCCTCTGCGCACTGGTTTCCATGGACTCCACCATGCGCTCCAACCTCACCGTTGGCCCGCCCATTGAACTCATGACCTACGCCACCAACAGCGGCTTTATGCAACACTGCATCTTCGAGGCCGACAACGAATACCTGCGCGAGCTGAAAAAATCCTGGGACAAATTAATAGTTGAGGCATTTTTGCAATTGCCGCCTGTGGGATGTTTGCCAGGATAGGAATAGATAAATAAAACCGGAAATCTATAAAATCACACCCATCGGCGGTGGCATTTTTTTTGCGATTCCACGACCTTCGCCGCATGAATCGTTGGAAGATGATATTCGGTACCTAAAATATTTTGGCATCAATCGAATCATTTCATTGCTGAAAAAATCAGAAGAAAATGAAACAGGATTGGCAAGAGAATCAGCGCTAGCCTACAAATATTCGCTTGAATTTGTTTCATACTTCATTAAAGATCGTGTCCGTCCGAATTTGTGATGCGCACACCCAATTAATGCTTAATGCCAAGAATTAACACTTTCAGGAAAACGCTATGGAATTCATCAAACTCGATTCCGCAACTGCTTTTGATCTCGCTATTAAAGCCAGCGAAACCAATACAAAATTAATTGTATGCGGCTCTGAAGAAAATATTGAATACATAAAAGAAGCGATGAGTTTTTCAGAATTAAATCCTGTAGACATTATTGAAGCTTCTTTGAAAATTAATGTTGAAACCTGGTTCAGGGACAGAATGCGATATGCACAGGGCGAATTAGGAATGGACACTGACGTTGATGAAGACGAGTTTGAAGATGATGAGTTTGACAATCAATTCCGCGTTGAAGCGGGTAGCGAAATCTCTTTTTCGTTGGCGACTGACATTTTAACGGGTAAACCACTCAGAGATTTAGTCGGTGTTGAAATTCATGCTGAAGCAGGCTGGCATATTCCTGCTTTATTTAAATATGGCGGATGGAACGAATGCCCGGAACCTGAAGCTCAATGTGCAATTTGGAAATATTGGGAAGAAAAATACGGCGCAAAAATTGTTGGTGTCAGCAGCGATATTATTGAAGCTTGGGTTGAAAACCCACCGCAAACGCAAGAAGAAGCCATGCAATTGGCAATGGAACAATATCTTTATTGCGGTGATATTGTGGATCAGGGTGTGGAAACAGTTGCCAATCTTGCCACCTTATTACTCAAACAAAAAGTTTGGTATTTTTGGTGGGACTAACTGTGGACGCCATGAACGAAAAAAACGAGTCATCAATGCCAACTAATGTATCGATTTCAACAAGAATCGGCTGCACGTTGCTTTGCTTGGTTGCATTTATACTGTTTAGAATTCCAAATGAAATAGCACCGCAATTTGCTGAAACGTTTAGTAATTTTGGAACCGAATTACCGCTGTTTACCTTGTTGATGTTATCGCTAGCTCCCGTCTATCCATTCATTTCCTATTTAACAGGTTTGCCGCTGCTTATATGGCTGGTGTTTTTATTTTCAGCGGCGCAACAGAAATTGTTGTTCAAATCAGGTCTAATTATTTTTCTGATTGCCTTTGTGTTAGTTATTGCTTTTATTGTTGCTATGTACTTACCTATTTTTAGCCTTGGCGCAATTGTCTAAACTCATTTGATCTCCCATTTCACATGGAAAAGATTGGTGCGCTTATTGCGTACGCATTACTGAAATAGCTTTATTGTATTCTGCAGCTATTAGGGATAGTGTTAGCACTATTGAAAGATTAGAAGTTGCACCATCTTGGTAATGGCGAGGAATGAACTGCGCCATTAATGACCACATTGATATTCGGGAATTATTTATGGCTATACGTGTCGCCATTCACCACAACACTGTTTATGAGTTTGATCGGTACACTACCCTATTCCCACATGTGTTGCGCTTGCGTCCTGCGCCGCATAGTCGCACTAAAATTCACAGTTATTCGTTAAAAGTTGACCCTGAAGAACATTTTATTAATTGGCAACAAGATCCTTTTGGTAATTTTCAAGCACGTCTGGTTTTTGCTGAACAAACCAAACATTTAAAAATCAGCGTGGAAGTGATTGCGGATATGACCTCAATCAATCCTTTCGATTTTTTTGTTGAAGATTACGCGCAACATATTCCCTTCGAATATGACAAACAATTGCAACGTGAATTAATTCCGTATCTCGAAGTGACAGAGAATGGCCCCTTGTTAAAAAAATGGGTCGAAAAAATTCAAACCGAAATTCGTCACCGCCAAGTGACTGAAAAACCTTGGTCAGTCAATGATTTTATGGTGACCATTAACCAACAAGTGCAACAAGCGATTGGTTATGGCGTGCGTCTGGAACCTGGAATTCAAACCTGTGAAGAAACCTTAACCCTGGCAAAAGGTTCTTGCCGTGATTCAGCATGGTTGTTAGTGCAAATTTTTCGTCATTTGGGTTATGCCGCGCGTTTTGCATCAGGTTATTTAGTGCAACTCACTTCTGATATTAAAGCGCTTGATGGTCCCAGCGGTCCTGAAAAAGATTTCACAGATCTGCACGCATGGACAGAAATTTTTATTCCGGGTGCAGGATGGATTGGTCTTGATCCTACTTCTGGTTTACTCGCCACTGAAGGTCATATTCCTTTAGCTTGCACACCAGATCCAATTTCAGCTGCACCGATTACCGGTGCCACCGGAAAATGTGAAGTCACATTTTCTTACAGCAATGAAGTCTTCCGAATTTTGGAAGATCCACGCGTTACCAAACCTTACACCGACGAACAATGGGCAACCATTAATGCGTTAGGACACGCCGTTGATAAAGAATTAATTGAACAGGATGTGCGTTTAACAACGGGTGGTGAACCCACATTTGTTTCTATTGATGATATGGAATCAGAACAATGGAATACCGGTGCATTAGGTGCAGATAAATTACGTTTGGCAAAAGATTTACTACTGCGTATGCACAAACGAATCGCACCTCAAGGTTTATTACATTACGGACAAGGCAAGTGGTATCCCGGTGAAGAAGTTCCGCGTTGGGCATTGGGTTGTTTTTGGCGAACTGATGGACAAGCGCTCTGGCGTGATCCTGCTTTGCTAGCGCGTATCGATAAAAATTATGGATTCACTCATCTGGACGCACAAAAATTTGCACAGAAAGTCTGTGAAAAAATTGATGTGAATTCTGCACATTTGATGCCGGCTTATGAAGACACACTTTATTATCTTTGGGCAGAACAAAAATTACCGGCCAACATTAATCCACTCAAAGCCGATTTGAAAGATGATTTGGAACGTCGTCGTATCGCAAAATTATTAGCGCGAGGATTAAATACCGAAACCGGTTATGTATTGCCGATTGAATGGAATTATTTGCATCACAATTGGTTAACTGGCCGCTGGAAAGTTCGCACAGAAGCCTTAATGTTAATTCCCGGCGATTCACCTTTGGGCTTGCGTTTACCACTGGATTCATTGGAATTTCCTGATCATGAATACGAACGCTATCAACCAGAAAGCGATCCACTAGCAAAACGCGAACCCCTTGCACCAAGCGGTCAACAATTAAAAGTATTGATGGCGGAATCGGAAAAAATTAAACAAACGGTTTCGGAACAAGTTATTAGTCAATCATCATCCTCTTCCAGTGAGGCAGAGGCAGTCAGTGCCATATTTGAAAATAAAACTTCGTCATCAAAAACTGGTCATGACAAAAAACAGAAAAATTATATTGAAGCGGGATATGTGATTCGCACAGCTATGTGCTTTGAAGTGCGTGAAGGTCGCATGCATTGTTTCTTGCCACCGCAAACTTATCTGGAACATTACATTGCATTAATAGAAGCCATTGAAGAT
Source organism: uncultured Cellvibrionaceae bacterium (assembly GCA_964537795.1). GTDB lineage: Bacteria > Pseudomonadota > Gammaproteobacteria > Pseudomonadales > Cellvibrionaceae > Cellvibrio. Next base: position 8,947 of record CAZICR010000019.1, read on the forward strand.
ACCGCGGCAGAATTAAAAATGCCGGTAGTCATAGAAGGTTATGAACCTCCCAAAGATTATCGTTTGAAGAAATTTCTAATTACGCCGGATCCTGGTGTAATCGAAGTGAATATTCACCCGGTACAAACCTGGAAAGATCTGGTTAAAAATACCGAAGAACTTTATGAAGACGCACGTCAATGTCGATTAGGCACTGAAAAATTTATGCTGGACGGTCGTCACTCAGGAACCGGTGGTGGCAATCATGTGACCTTCGGTGGTTCATCACCCGCTGATAGTCCATTTTTACGCAGGCCGGATTTATTGCGCAGCCTGGTGACTTATTGGCAACATCACCCGGGACTTTCTTATTTATTTTCCGGATTATTTATTGGCCCAACCAGTCAATCACCGCGCGTAGACGAAGCGCGTGATGATGCGCTTTACGAATTGGAAATTGCCTTTAAAGAAATGCCAACCGGCATTGTCGATCAACCCTGGTTAGTTGATAGATTGATGCGTAATTTATTAGTCGACATTACAGGCAATACCCATCGCGCCGAATTTTGTATAGATAAATTATATGCACCGGGTACTGCCAGCGGCAGACAAGGCATTCTCGAATTCCGCGGTTTTGAAATGCCACCGCATGCACAAATGTCATTGGTGCAAATATTATTATTGCGCAGTTTAATTTCTCGCTTTTGGAAAAAACCTTATCAAAAGCCATTAGTGCGTTGGGGCACTGCATTGCACGACAAATTTATGTTGCCACATTTTGTGTGGGAAGATTTGCGTGACGTAGTCAATGATCTCAATGAAAACGGTTATCCATTTCAATTGGAATGGTTAGCAGCCTTTGAAGAATTTCGTTTCCCGCATTACGGCCGCGTGCAATTGGATGATGTGCAAATTGAGTTGCGTTGGGCGATAGAACCCTGGCATGTGCTTGGTGAGGAAATCAGTAGCTTTGGTACATCGCGTTATGTGGATTCATCGCTGGAGCGTTTACAAATTAAAGTATCCGGCTTAACACCGGGACGTTATGTGGTGGCTTGTAATGGTCGTCGCGTGTGTTTAAATCCAACCGGAAAACATGGTGAATATGTAGGCGGCATTCGTTATCGCGCATGGCAACCGCCTTCTGCGTTGCATCCGACCATTGGCATTCATTCGCCTTTGGTATTTGACCTGATCGATACCTGGAATGGCAAAAGTATTGGTGGCTGTACCTATCACGTAAGTCACCCAGGTGGCCGCAGTTATGAACGATTCCCAATTAATGCCAACGAAGCAGAATCGCGCCGTGGCAATCGCTTTTTCGATATTAATCACACGCCAGGTATTCTTCCGGTCACACCTGCAGGTAAAATTTTGCGAGAATTTTTTGAAAATAAACATCCACCGCGACCCATGGCACCGCCGCCAGAAAAAGCGGCGGATGAATTTCCTTATACGTTAGATTTGAGGAAGTGATTTGAAAGCATTACCGCCTTCTTACCGCGGAGTGAAATCTGTTCCCTCCCCTGCCAAGGGGAGGGTTAGGGTGGGGTAATGCTTTTCAAAACTCCAACAAACTTATGAACCAAACCCAGAACCAAACTCAACTTGCAGTTGATAATCAAAAAACAGAGTTAACCACTCAAGCGTTTGATTATCCAAAGCCGCAAAATCATCTGGATGAAGCCTATGATGAGACGGGCGCTATTCGTCCGCATTGGCAATATTTGTTGCAGAGTTTGCAAAGCCTGGGCGCAGAGCAAATAGAAGAACGCCAGAAAAAAGCGCGGCGAATTTTGCGTGATGATGGCGCCACTTTTAAAATTTATGATGAACCTGAAGCCAATCAAAACTGGCAACTTAATCCAATCCCGTTATTAATTCAAAGTGATGAATGGAATTTAATTGAAATTGGTTTGGTTGAACGAGCCGAGTTATTTAATTTAATCCTGCAAGATTTTTACGGCGAAAAAAATCTGATCCGCCAAGGCATAGTGCCACCGGAATTATTATTTTCCCATCAAGGCTTTTTACGCCCTTGTCACGGAATCAAATTAGCATCGCGACATCAATTGGTGTTGCATGCCGTTGATCTGGTGCGCGGTGCAAATGGCAAGATGTGTGTGATGAGTGATCGCACCCAGGCACCCTCAGGCGCCGGCTATACCTTGGAAAATCGCACAGTGATGAATCGTGTTTTTCCCAGCCTGTTTCGCGACAGTCAAGTGCATCGTCTCTCATTATTTTTTTCGCGGTTGCGTCAGGGTTTGCAACAACTCAATCCAAATGGCGGCAATGCACACATAGTCGTACTCACACCGGGTATTTATAACGAAAGTTATTTTGAACATGCCTATCTCGCCAACTATTTGGGATTTCCTTTAGTGCAGGGCGGTGATTTAAGTGTGCGTAATGGTTACGTTTGGATGAAATCACTTGAAGGATTAAAACGTGTTGATGTGATTTTGCGTCGCGTGGATGACAGCTATTGTGATCCAGTTGAATTGCGGGGCGATTCGCGATTGGGTGTGCCTGGACTATTGGAAGTTGCACGATTGGGACATGTTGCCATTGCAAATCCTCTTGGCTCGAGTGTATTGGAAAATCCTGCACTCTTGCGTTATTTGCCAACTATCGCCAAAACACTCTTAGGTCGAAAATTACAAATTCCTTCAGTCAAAACCTGGTGGTGTGGTAATAAAGATGATCTCGAATATGTGTGTAGTCATTTAAAAAATTTATTGATCAAACCCACTTATCGTCGCCCAGGATTATATGAAGTCTATGGTGCAGAGTTAGACGATACCAAACTGCAAGCCTGGCAAAATCGCATACGAAAAAATCCCTATCAATTTGTTGCACAGGAATGTATTCAAGGTGCTGACACTCCAACATGGCACCAAGGAAAAATTCAACCTCGCGCCAGTTTATTACGCACATTCTCGGTCACCTGCGATGGCTCCTATGCTGTGATGCCCGGTGGATTAACAAGAGTGAATCTGGATCCCGATAAAAAAATTATTTCCAATCAACGCGGTTCAGTATCAAAAGACACTTGGGTTTTAGCGTCGGAACCGGAAAAACAGCTAAGTTTGCGACAGCCACCCGCACCGGTTGCTTCCGACTCGCAACAGTCATTACCCAGTCGCGTGGTTGAAAATTTATTCTGGATGGGGCGCTACGCGGAACGCGCCGAGTCCGCCTTACGTTTATTGCGCACTGTATTTACCCAGTTAAATAAAACAGAAAAATTACCTGAGTCAGTCTCACGTACCTTGTTAACCGCTGTCACTCACGTCACAGCAACTTATCCAGGTTTTACGGATGTTCATCCTTCACTCTTTAACAATCCAGAGCCAGAATTAATTTCGATTGTGCTGGATCATCAACGAATGGGCAGTGTTGCCAATAATTTAAAGTCGATGATTTTTGCCGCTGAGCAAGTGAAGGAACAATTTTCCAGCGACGTCCAGCGGGTAATGAATAATATCGGTGATCAATTTTCTGAATTAAAATTAAATTTTGATTCAGAATCACTTTCCGCTCCGGAAGAAGCCTTGACACCACTGATCACCAATCTGTTGGCATTGGTGGGATTGGTACATGAAAGTATGACACGCGATTATGGCTGGCGCTTTATTGAAATCGGTCGTCACCTCGAGCGCAGCTTACAAATTACCAACAGTGCCAGGTCTTTATTAACAGCTGATTTTGGTGAAGTGGAACAGGAAATTTTAATCGAATCCAGTTTGATGGCAGGCGAAGCATTAATTTCTTATCGTCGTCTTTACCAAAATGGAATTCATATTGAACAAGCATTGGAAATGACCTTGTTAAATATGAAAAATCCGCGTTCATTGATTTACCAGCTCAATCAACTTGAACGACATTTTCAGGAATTACCCAAGGATCAACAACTGCTGGGTCCTAAAGAAAAATTTTTGTTAGAAGCCACAACCGCACTGAAGTTGAGTGACGCCGGGCAATTATCCAAAGTCACCAAAGGCATTCGTAGCGATCTCGATCAACTCTTGTCACGTTTGCAATATTTAATCACTAATACCAACAAAGCCGTTAGCCAACGTTACTTTGATCATACCGAAGATCCACAACTGCTAGTTAAGAACACCGATTGGCAGGATTCACTATGAGATACAGAGTCACACACAAAACCGCCTATGAATATAACTTGCCTGTTAGCCAGTGTTATAACCTGGCTTATGTATTACCACGCAATACCGAACGACAACGCGTAGACAATATTATTATTCACAGCTCACCGGATGTCAGCAATCGCTGCGAACATACCGATTATTTTGGCAATCGTTTTTTACAATTTGCGATTGAAAAAGATCACACAGAAATGAAACTGAGTGTTATCAGCGAAGTTGATATCAAGGAAAAACTCAACAGTATCAATCTCGATTTTGGAACACCCTGTACCTACGTAAAATATTTATTGCAACACAATCGCGATTGGAAAACATTGTGCGCGCGTGAATTTTTATTGGATTCACCCATGGTACAACACCACCATGATTTAATTGATTTTGCCAAAGATACCTTTAGTGATGATCGACCTTTTTTATCCGCAGTCATGGAATTAACGCAATATATCTTTCGAGAATTTCGTTACGACGCCACTTTTTCCGATGTCGCCACACCGGTTGCCGATGTGCTAAAACACAAACGCGGCGTCTGCCAGGATTTCGCACATCTCGCTATTGCCTGTTTGCGTTCATTAGGTTTTCCCGCTGCTTATGTCAGTGGTTATCTTGAAACATTACCCCTGCCCGGCCAAACCAAACTCATCGGTGCTGATGCCAGCCATGCCTGGTTTGCAGTTTATTCCCCCGGTGAAGGCTGGTACGAATTTGATCCCACCAACAATAAAATGATCGACGAACGCTACATCACAACGGCATGGGGTCGCGATTATTCTGATGTTACCCCACTAAAAGGCGTGATTTTTGGTGGCGGTTATTCCCCCATTCTCAGCGTTTCAGTTGACGTCAGCCGGATATCTGAGGATATGATTCAAGGGTTGTAATTTTTTTTAGGATTCCAAGGTGAAAAAACTTTTCTCTAGTATCTGCTTAATATTACTGTGCAATTACGCCAAAGCAGAAATAGCACCGTCTGTCGTAGTGCAAACCGGTGATGTGATCTTTCAAGTTTCTCAATCCAGTCAAAGCCTCGCTATTCAAGCCGCAACCAAATCCAAATATAGTCACGTAGGAATAATCATTCTTCGCGATGGCAAACCTTATGTATTCGAAGCTGTGCAGCCAGTTAAATACACAAAACTTCAAGACTGGATCAATAGAGGCAAGAACAAACATTACATTATCAAACGAATGAAATCTGGTCTTTCATCAGAAGCCATGAAAAAACTGGAAAAGCAAAGTAAAAAATATGAAGGTAAAAATTATGATTTGGTGTTTGGTTGGTCTGACGACAAAATTTATTGTTCTGAATTGGTTTGGAAACTTTACAAATCAGCAGCAGATATTGAATTGGCTCCACTCAGCAAACTTGGCAGTTTTGATCTCACCCACCCTGCCGTTAAAGCCAAACTGAAAGAGCGTTATGGCAATAATATTCCACTCAATGAAAAAGTCGTTCCACCTTCTGCATTATTTGATTCAAATTTATTAGTGACAGTTGATGAAAAATAGAAGCCGTGCATATTGATAAGTATTTTATCAATGACAAAATAAAACCAAGTCAATGGCCAACTTTTTAGAACTTCAAGCTGCTCTGCCTGTTCCAGCAATTAACATCTGAATCGTGCATTTTCAGTTACTAAAAATGGATCCGGAAAGATATAGAAAAGAACACCACAAAACTATTCAAAAATACGATTTCCTACTAAATATTCTTCGACGACCATTAATTGAGCACCCTGTCCATTTATTGGAACAAAAAGGTGCGTCAGCAATATAGATTTTGGTCAGGATTTTCTATTTATTGTCCTCTTGGTCAGTAAATCTATTAGGTTATAGAATTGGGAACAAAACTTGCTGTAACGAACAGAGCTTTGTAGTTATTTTATCAACCTCAACCTTATTTTTTTGTGTAGTTGTTTTGTAGTTCTCCCTTAGTAGTTTTGCCCGCTCTGCGGGCTTTTTTATTTCAATCACAGTACCCCAGGATTTCTATGCCAAACCAACTAACACACTCGCTATTGATACGCATCGCACTGGCCTCGATTTTTATTACCAGCGCAACTTATGCAACAAACTATCAAGATGCGGTGACGCAACTCGGGTACAAGGAATTGGCGGCGACCTTTAGCCGTGATAAGGCACTTGCAATTAGTACACTGCCAGATGAAGAAAAATTATCGGTCACGGAATTACGAGCCGCTGCAACATTGCAGCTGCTCGGCGCACCCCTAACCGATTCAAAAACACTTGCCGAATTCGTCGCCAATTACAATAAGCCGGATCCTGCCTATCTTGGACAATTAAATGAGAGCTCGCTTTATCAACGTATTGAAACGAATTGGAAAACACAAGAGGCATCCCGGCACTCAGCATTTGCACTGGAGTTACGCCAATTAATCAGCCAGGGTGTTTCGACCGGCTACAATTTGGTCACGACTTCCTGGCCGTTATTTGCTGCAGATCGCCACATTATTTATGGCCATAGCGATATCGACCACGCACAGCAACTACTTGCACTTTTGGCGAGCGAGGGTCTGCAAGCTCGCGTTGGTTTCTCGCGAAAAACATCGGCGTTTTTATATCGTGATGACTGGGGCACACTTAACGCATCACTGATCGATTTGGGAAACAATCGCCGCTTGGTTGAGACGAGTGAATACGATCTGCATTTTGAATTCTCTAAGGCGACCGATAAAACAAAATTTGTCGCCGCGATTGATCGCTATGCAAAAAAAAATTCTGCTGATCAAACCGGATTAATTCGAAGTGCTTGGTGGCAACCTTTTTATCGCAGCAAAAATACTGCTGAAGGTTTCGCCAGTGCAACACAAATTTCCGTGAGCGATGGTAAAGAAACTGCACTATTGCTATCACTGCCTAATCAAGCACCCGCACTGGTAAAAGCCATCCAACAATTAAATCCCGCATGGTCAGTTTCACCTGAGGCGATTTGGGTGAATCTGGCATTTCATCGCTATTTGCAGGGCGACTATAAATAGTTCATGTCATACCCACAAAGGTGAGTGCTCATAACGTCACTCAGTAAATTTACTCGCATCACTCGCTCGCGCCAGGGTATCGGCAATCTCGCTACCTTTGCCTTGCAAAATTTCCTGGGGTGTCAATCCGCATAATTCGTGTGGAAACACTAACCAGCGATCGGTGGCGTGTACATAAAAATCCGGTTTTAAATCGGTGACGTTGCGTGTCGGTTTATACCAGGGGCAAGCAACTTTAATGACGCTGGGTGTGTTGCGGCGGGATTTGCGTTTAATCTCGTCAATAATTGCTTGAATCGAACGGCCGGAGTCAAATACGTCATCAACAATCAACAGCTCCTGATCGGCATCGACATTTTTAATAATGTAATCCAAACCGTGTACGCGGATATCTTTACTCTGTTTATCTATGCCGTAATAAGATGAGGTGCGAATGGCGATATGGTCAGTCGAGATACCCATGTATTCCAA
>CAZICR010000020.1:0-16432 GCA_964537795.1 uncultured Cellvibrionaceae bacterium
ACCAACTCGGTATTGATTAGTGCTGACGTAGATACCATGGATAGCCTACTCTCAGTTGTTGAAAGGTTGGACATACGCCGTGCCCAGGTATTAATTGAAGCGATTATCGTCGAAATTAATGATACCGATGGAAAAGAGCTCGGTATTGAATGGATGTACAGGGACAACAAATACGGTTTTGGCTCTAACGTCAATGATGGCACCATAGGAGGCGTTGGCGCAGCGGCAATTGCGGCCAGTGACGAAAACGCCTCGCAGGAAGATAAAGACGCGGCACTGTTGTCCCTGGCAAAAGGGGTTGCCGGTATTCCCGGTCAAGTATTTGGTATTGGTCGCCTGGGTCAAGAGACTGATTTGCTGGGCATACTGAAAATGTTGCAAACCAAAAGCACCACCAACATTCTTTCCACGCCTAATCTGCTTACCACTGACAACACCGAAGCTTCTATTAGTGTCGGTCAAAACGTACCCTTTGCCACAGGCTCCTATTCGGCGGTAGGTGGCAATACGGGCGGCGCAATAAGCTCACCTTTTAATACGTTTGATCGTAAAGACGTGGGTATCATCCTCAAAGTTACCCCCCAGTTAAATGAAGGCGATACCTTGGTGCTGGATATCGAGCAGGAGGTATCCAGTGTTGATGCCCGAGCCACAGCTGCGGGCGGATTGACCACTAACAAACGTGAAATCAAAACCCAAATTATGGCGAATGATTCACAGACCGTCGTTCTGGGTGGTTTGATTGAGGACAGAATTACTAAATCCGAAACCCGTGTGCCGATATTGGGCAGTATCCCGATTTTGGGTCACCTGTTCCGCAGTGAGAAAGCGGACAAAGTCAAAACCAACTTGCTGGTGTTTATCCGTCCGACCATTATTCGTGAAGACCGTGTACTGACTGGCGCAACTGCCGAAAAATATCGGATTATCCGCGAAGAGCAAATGAACCAGCGTAAAAACTCAGGATTACTCCTTTTGGAAAAAGACATGCCGGTTGTGCCTGAGTGGGAAGAAGTTAATAGACCCCTTTATGACTTGTCGAAAGACAAACCGTCCACCGATAAGGAATAACTGTGAACGAGCAGCTTCAAGTCGATCCGGCACCCGTTGAATCGCCCCGACGCGAGCGTTTGCCTTTTGCGTTTGCTTCGGAATACGGGGTGATGTTGGAATCAACCGATCCCGAGACCTTTCATCATCCAGTAATTCTGCACAAACCCGGTATTAGCCTCAACACGCTTCTGGAGTTGCAACGCCATTTGGGATGCGAATTCAAATTGGAAGAAATGCCCTCTGAAGACTTCCAGAAACGTCTGACCCGTGAATACCAAAGTGGTGACGGTGCTGCTCAGCGTGCAGCTGAAGACCTGGGTAATGAATTTGATTTGTCATCTCTGGCAGATGATCTTGCCGATCGTACAGATTTGCTGGCTGGCGACGATGATGCACCGATTATTCGTTTGATTAACGCCATTTTGTCCCAGGCAGTTCGCGAAGGTGCATCGGATATTCACGTTGAGCCATTCGAGGATCGAGTATCGGTACGTTTCCGTATTGACGGTGTACTCAGTGAGGTTTTGTCGCCTAAAGCCGAGTTGGCACCAGTTTTGGTGTCGCGTATCAAAGTAATGGCGCGATTGGATATTGCGGAAAAACGATTGCCGCAGGATGGTCGTATCACCGTTCGATTGGCGGGTCACGCAGTTGATATCCGGGTTTCCACACTTCCATCTGCGTTTGGAGAGCGAATAGTAATGCGTTTGCTCGATCAAGCTGCCGGAGCGTTGAAACTGGAGCAGCTACGCATGCCTGCTGAAGTTCACCAACGTTTCGACAAAAACCTGAATAAACCTCATGGAATTATTTTGGTAACAGGACCCACAGGATCGGGTAAAACCACCACGCTCTATGCAGGTTTGAGCCATATCAACTCACGCAGCCGCAATATCATGACCATCGAAGATCCGGTGGAATATTTGTTACCTGGAATCGGACAAACCCAGGTAAATCCAAAAGTCGAAATGACGTTTGCTCGTGGTCTGCGCGCTATTTTGCGTCAAGACCCGGACGTAGTGATGATCGGTGAGATACGTGACGCTGAAACAGCCGAAATTGCTATTCAAGCATCTTTGACCGGTCACTTGGTATTGTCTACATTGCACACCAATACTGCGATTGGTGCCGTATTACGTCTGAAAGATATGGGGGTTGAACCTTTCCTCCTGGCATCGAGTCTTGAAGTTGTTATGGCCCAACGTCTGGTACGCGTACTGTGTAATCACTGTAAAGCAAGCTATATCCCTGACGACCATGAACGGGACATGCTGAAGTTGCCTGCCAACACCCCAATATTCAAAGCCATGGGTTGCCAGCATTGCAATATGCAAGGCTACAAAGGGCGTAAGGCTATCTATGAACTGATCGAAATCAGCGAACGAATTCGCCATCTCATCCACGAGCATGCCAGCGAACAGGATTTGTTAGCCGAAGCACGCAAAAATAGCCAATCAATGAGTGATGACGGACGGCAATCGGTACTGGATGGCATCACAACGATAGAAGAAGTCTTGCGTGTTACTACGCAACTCTAAAAACCGGAATTGTTATGGCTGCCTATAGTTACAAAGCCCTGAATGAAGAAGGGAAAACCGTTAAAGGGCTTCTTGAAGGAGACTCGGAACGGCACGTGCGCAGCTTGCTGCGAGCCCAGCGGTTAAAGCCATTGGAAGTGGTAAGTGCAAGTGGTAGCGAAAAAGTAGAATCCAAAGAAGCGCCTTCACTCTTCTCGAAAGGCCGCGGCGGCAAACTGAATACGCGTGAACTTTGTATGGTGACTCGCCAGTTAGCTTCTCTGGTTAAGTCAGGATTGCCATTGGATGAGGCGCTTCATGCCTGCGCAAAACAATCTCAAAAAACTAAAGTAAAACGGGTCATTCTTCAAGTACGTACCAAAGTACTTGAGGGCTTAAGCTTGGCTCAAGCAATGGCAGATAATCCCGCTGCATTTGACGATATGTATCGTGCACTGGTGCGTGCAGGTGAAGGTTCAGGTTATCTAAGTCAGGTCCTTGAGCGGCTTGCTGAGTACACCCAGTCAAGTCAGGTACTTAAGCAACGCATAAAAATGGCGATGATTTACCCGATTGTGATGCTGATCGTTAGCTTGGGGGTAATTATCGGGATGATGGTCTTTGTGGTACCTGAGTTAACTGGCATTTTTGCCCAAAACAAAACCGAACTTCCTGCGTTGACTAAAGGTCTTATCGCGTGCAGTAACTTCTTTGTTAATTACGGTTTGTACCTGTTAGTTGTGATTGTCGCGGCTGTTATTGGATTCAAGCAGTATCTACGCAGTGAAAAAAACAAACGGAAATGGGATGAAATCAAACTGAAATTGCCGGTGCTGGGTGAGCTTATCCAGCAAATCAACTCAGCGAGGTTTGCGGCAACACTCAGTTTGCTGTCGGCCAGTGGAGTTCCCTTGCTCCAATCTCTGGGAATTGCAAGTCAGGTAATGACCAATAAAATCCTGCAGGAAGCCTGTGAACAGGTTTCCAATACTGTGCGTGAAGGTGTGAGTTTGAGCCGTGCACTTGAGCAGGCAAAGTATTTCCCCCCGCTGTTGATTCAATTGGTAGCATCCGGCGAGACCAACGGAACCCTGCCACAACAACTGGATAATGCTTCACGTGATCAGGAGCGGGATCTGGAAATGATGTTAGGTGTTGCTATGAGCCTTCTGGAACCTGCCACTATTGTATTCATGGGTAGTGTAGTGGGTTTGATTGTGATGGCGGTGTTAACGCCCATATTCGAAATGACCAAAATGGCGCATTAGCGCAATTTAAAATGATGAGGATACAAAATGAAAAAAATGCTTAAACCTGTTGCCCGCGGTTTCACCCTGATTGAAATCATGGTCGTGGTCATTATTCTCGGCTTGTTGGCGAGTGTGGCAGTACCGACTGTCATGGATGCATTGAGTGAAGCTACTGTCAAAAAAGCACGTGCTGATATGTCAGCCCTACAAACCTCTCTGAAAATGTATCGCATGAGTAATTTTGCTTTTCCGACAACCGAACAAGGTTTGGAGGCACTGGTTACCAAACCTTCTCTTGCTCCTATCCCACGCAATTACAGAAGTGGCGGTTATATCGAGAAATTGCCTAAAGATCCTTGGGGCAATGACTATCAATATACCTCACCGGGTGAAGGCCATGAATATGACATTATTTCATTGGGCGGCGATGGGATTTCCGGTGGCGAAGGCGAAAATGCCGATCTTAGTATATGGGACGAATAATAAATCCCAACCCAAAAGCCAATCGGGGGTTCACTTTACTTGAAGTCCTGGTTGTGGTGATTCTTATCGCCATGGGTGCAACCATGATTTCGATTGCAGTAGGTGGGGATCACTACGAAGAGGAAGCGCGGAAAGAAGCTGAGCAGTTTTTGTTAACGGGTAAGTATCTGTCAGAGCAAGCGGTTTTTCGTGGTGAGACTTATGGTGCCTTTTTTTACCCGCAGGAAACTGACGAAGGATTGGTCTGGTGTTATCTCTGGCAACGTGTCCGGGATGCACAGTGGCAACCTTTGGGTGAATTACCTGATCGCTGTTTGCCATTGGGGTTTGAAGTAGAAATTTTTATCGACAAACAACCTTGGGAATATGACGATTCCCAGGAATATCACGATCCGGTCATGGGCTTTTTCCCAAGTGGTGAAGGCTCTGCCAGTGTGGAACTGCGTATTTTTCGTGATGGTGATGCACAGCATGAATCTAGCGAAGAATTATTCCAGCTAACGCCTATGGGTGAATTGCGCTGGGTTACCGAAGAAGAACGATTGGAGCAAGACAAGTGAAGCGTCCCGATCATGGTTACACTCTGATAGAAGCCATGGTAGCGCTGATGATAGTGGCCGTTGCCTTGCCTGCATTGCTGTCTTTGGTCGTTTCCCAGATGGATGCGGCAGGCAGCATACGCGAAACCAGTTACGCTTATTGGATAGCGGAAAATCAAATGAACCGGTACAAGCTGTTGCAGCAGCTTAAACGTAAGAAAACCTTGCCTGATTACAAATTACCGGAAAAAGAAGATGGTAAAGACAAGATGCTGGATCAGGAATGGCGCTGGCAGTTTACCAGTAAGGAAATGGATACGCTGGATGTGAGAGGTTTTATCCGAATTGAAGTTGCTGTTTGGTCAGCCAATGCTCCGGTATCTGTTACCGGCATCAATCAACCCGAGCCTTTGGCCCGGCTGGTAGGTTATGTCAGTGATCCCGCACTACAAAAACAAAATTAATTCCCCGATCACCGGCTTCACCTTGTTGGAGGTGTTGGTGGCTATGGTGATAACCGCCATGATCGGGGTAATGGCATTCAAATCTTTCGATGGCGCTGCTGCTGCATCGGAGGAAACCCAGCGCGTGCTGGAAGAGATCAAAAGGGTTGATGCAGTCTGGCAATATTTGGGAAATGATCTTTTCCATGTCTTGCCCATCAGCGATGCCAACACCCCATTTGTCGGGCAGAGCCTTAAAAGCAGGGGCAAGGATTCCAGCCAGATGTTGCTATTGTTCAAACGCGGCAATTGGGTGAATTTTGCCAATCGTCCACGCAGTGATATCCAGTTGATTAGCTACAGGCTGGAAGAGGGAAAACTGATACGGGATTTTTTACCCGAAACCAACCGTATGCTAGCCGATATTGATATGGAACGTCAGGCGTTTCATCAGGTGTTGCTGGAAGATGTCGAAGATGTGCAACTGCGCTTTCTCTTTACCGAGATGGTAGCAAATGAAGGTAAATCGGTTTTACAGGGCCAGGAATACACTGATGATTGGTTAATTGCTTGGCCAGATACTACTCGCTCAGGTGCAACTGGTTTACCTCTGGCTATGGAAGTGACTATAACCCTTGAAGGAGTAGGTCCAAGTGTACGCTTGTTTACCTTCCCGGAGCCTTAAATTGCATCGCGAAAAGGGCATGGTGCTGATTTTGGTATTGGTGGTAGTGGCACTGGTGGTTGGTTTGGGGGTGAAATACGCAAGCCAATTCCAGTTGGGTATGGCCCATGCTGAAAGTCGCTGGGCATCTGTGCAAGCACGCTCTTTGCTAATGGCAGCTGAAGAAGTTGCCATATTGCTGTTTCCTCTTGGCGATATAGATACCACTATGGATTACCCGGACGAACCTTGGAACAATCAGGTTCCCCTGACGGATGAAGGTGTGGACGGAATGGCCAAGCTGGTTGACGCACAAGCGCAACTGAACTTGAATGATCTGGGTAATGCTATAGATCCAACAAGTCTGGCAGGTTCGCCGCAACGCTATTCCGAGTCGCAGAGGCAATTTATCCGGCTATTGCAAACCTTCCAGCAAGAAATGCCAATGTCGCAATTGGAAGCAGAAAATCTGTTGGAAGCTGTTGTCGATTGGCTGGATCCCGACAATGATCAGACCGGATCGGGGGGCGCCGAAGGCAATTATTACCAGGGAATGCCCCAACCTTACTCGCCACCCAACGCGGTTTTTCGTTCGGTGGATGAATTGCGACTGGTGCGCGGCTTTAATGAAAGACCCGAATTGATCATGTTGCTGGAACCTTACATAACCGTTTTGCCGAAATCGGGATTGGGTTTAAGTATTAACAATATCCCGGTAGAAAAACCTTATGGACGTCCAGGCATCAATAACTTGCGTTTGGCGATTAATAGTAAAACCATATTGGAACCCTTAACAGAACAACAGGCACAGACTATTAGTCTGTCGCGCCCGGAAGCCGGGTTTGCGAGTGAAGCCGAAATAAATGATGCATGGCGTAAAGCTATGAGTGACGAATTGGATGTGAGCGGATACAAAGTAAAAACGGAATATTTTTGGTTGGAATCTACAATTCAGATTGGTGAACAACGTCGCCAGATGCGTAGCTTGATGGTGAGAAATGAGTCCGGCCTGACAGTTGTTCAAAGGCGTATGATGTACGAATTGCCCCGTGTTGTTAAGGGTAAAAAAGATGACGATGATTCAGAATTAAAACTCTAGGACTCAATATGTCTGCACAATTAGTTCTTTCCCTGCCAGTATCAACCCGGGAAAAGTTTCGCTGGTGTTGGCGTGATGCACATGGCAACACACAAGAGACATCCATAGGTGATCAAAGCGACCTTGAAGCTGCAATTGCATCCCAAGGGTATTCATCGATTGAAACCTGGTTGATTTTACCGGGCGAAAAATTGGTGACTCGTGAATTGGATTTCAATGAGAAAGAAAAAAAACATCTTCGCAATTTATTACCTTTTCAGTTGGAAGAAGCATTAATTGGTGATGTTGATGATATTCATCTTGCGATTGCCAATCCGCGCGATGGGAAAATTTCTGTCGCCTACACCGATAAAAATTGGTTAAGCGAACAAATTGAAAAATTGAACGGTATGGGTTTGGACGTTGTGCGCTGTTCAATGATGCCTTTGGTATGGACGCAAAAATCCGAAACCAAAGAATGGTTGATTGCAGAATACGACAAACAATTACACGTTCAATATGGTCCTGATTTGGGGTTTTCCCTGCCTCTCTCACAAGCACCTTTGGCGCTGGGGTTACTCGCGAGCCAAAACAAACCTGAAGCGCTTAGTTTGCGCGCGGCCAATGAAGATCAAATTGCCGAGTTGGAAAAATTAATTCCGGCGGATCTGGAAGAATTGCCTCGCAATAGAGAAATTAAAGACTGGCATAACAATTTATCACTGGACAGCATTGATCTTTGCCAAGGTGATTTTTCCCGTCGCTTACCTGTAGAGCGCTGGTGGAAACTCTGGCAAAACCTTGCCATTTTTGCTGGCATTTGTCTGGCGGTGACGATCATCAGTTTGATGATTCAAATTCGTCAATTAAATAAAGAAAATTTGCAACTTCGTGTTGCTATGGAAAATGCTGCCCGTTCGGTAATTCCCCAAGGCAAGTTAACCAACGTTGAAAAACAGGTATCTAATCTACTTTCTCAGTTGCAACCGGCACAAAATTCAGCGGGTTTAATGGAATTGCTGGCAATGAGTTTACCAGTGGTGAGTCAATCGCCTGATGTAAAAATCAAAGCATTGAATTATACCCACGAAACGGGTGAGTTGGCGCTCAGCGTACAAGCAAATGATTTCGCCGCATTCGAACGCATAACCACTGCACTGAAAGAACAAGGCATGCAAGCGGAAATTCTTAATGTGAATGCGCAAGGTGATACACAATCCGCGCGTTTACGAATTCATAAATAGGTGAAATGATGAATCAGGTTTGGGCATTTCTCAATAAATATAATAGACGCGAACAGCTTTTAATTCTGGGCTTGGCTGCAATTTTGGTGGTATTTATTTTTTGGGCTGTGATTATTTCTCCTCTCAATAAAAAACGCGATTTGCTAGTTCGTCAGAACGCTGCAACCAGTGAAGCATTGGGTCAGGTGCAAATGATGACTGCGCAAATTCAGCAGTTACAAAATCAGGGGGCACAAGCACAGTCAGGTGAAAATATTAGCAGTGTGATAGATACCAGCTTGCGCAATAACGGATTAAAAATGGACGGCTTTCAACCGGGTTCCAGTGGTGATGTGCGCGTACGTTTGGAGATGGCACGTTATGACGCCTTGATGCAATGGCTCTATGAACTCGAATATAAACACGGCATCAGTATTTTGGAAATTTCACTGGCAGAAACACGCGATATAGGTATTGTGACAGTGAACCTCAGGCTACAAAAAATTTAGTGAATTATTCTTATGTCTAAAAACGCATTAAAAATAAAAAGTAATCGTTTAATTATATTGGGCGTCATTCTTTTTTTACTTTTTACTCTGGCACGTATTCCCGCCGATTGGGGTGCGTGGCTTATCACACGTCAACCCGGCTTGGCATTGAGCGGAATTAGCGGCAGTTTATGGAAAGGTCAAGCCAGCCTCGCCAGCCTGACTATTGAAAATCAAACCATCACTCTCGGAAAACTTCAGTGGGATTTGCAGTTTTTATCGCTGCTAACCTTATCGCCTTGCGTAAAGGTAGTTGCATCAGGCCAACCGCAAACATTTAATGGCACAGTTTGTTCTGCCCGTGGTGGCGTTATTATAAAAGACGCAGATGCCAGCTTGCCTGTGTCTCTGGTGCAAGCAAAAATTCCGGTTCCGGTAAGAGGCGATCTTTCCATTCATTTTTCTGAGCTGAGATTGCGCGGGAATATTTTGCTGAAATTGGAAGGCAATTTGAATTGGAGTAATGCACAAGCCAGTAATCAGGTGCAATGGATTCCGCTGGGTAGTATCGCTGCAGAATTTACTGACAATGGAAAAAATGGTGTGCGTGCAAAAATATTTGATCTCGAAAGTGAAATGGATTTGGCCTTGAATATAGAGTTACGTGCACCCAGTGGTGGCAGTGCAACGGGTCAGATTGATGTCCCGCAACCCCTGATAGATCGTTACAAACTCGCGGATGTTTTAGCATTTGTTGGTCCACAAGCAGGTCAGGAAAATGGCAAAACCCGCTATCAAATCCAACAAGAGTTTTAATCTCTTGAGTCAAACAAAAATCTGCAAACAGAAAATTGTCCCTCTCTTTTATCGGGAGGGAAGAAAAAAATTCCCCTCTACGACATTTAATTTCAAACGCCTTTTGTTCTCTCTTATAGCTCCTCTTGTTTTTATTTGCGCACACCTTGCCGCTGAAGAAAAAATTCAATGGCATGGCGATGAACAGTCGATTATGGGAACGCGCATTTCTGTGCAGATCTGGATGAACGATGAAAAAAAGGCAGAAGAAGCCATTGCGGCTGTGATGAATGAAATGCGTCGAATTGATAAGGAATATAGCCCTTGGATTGAAACCAGTCAGTTGTATAAGTTAAATCAGTCCGTCGCCAAAGCCACCAAAAAAAATCCGGTAAAAATTTCACCGGAATTAAGTTTTATCATGGACAAATCTTTCTACTACAGCAAAATCAGTGAGGGTGCATTCGATATTACATTTGCATCGCTTGCGCGTTATTACGATTACCGAAAAAAATTAAAACCCAGCGAAGCCCAACGTGAAGCCTTATTGTCAGCAATTAATTACCAACACGTTCATCTTGATCCAAAAACTCACTTCGTCTGGTTTGATCACGACAAGGTTTATATGGATCTGGGTGGAATTGCCAAAGGTTACGCCTGTGATCGTGCAATAGAAATTTTAAAAGAGTTAGGTGTAACAAGTGCCAGCGTTACTGCCGGTGGTGATACAAGACTATTGGGAAATAAATCCGGTAAGCCCTGGATGGTCGGAATTAAAAATCCGCGCGCAGAAGAAGGTGTTGCTATTACATTGCCATTGGAAGATACCGCCGTTTCCACATCAGGAGATTACGAACGTTATTTTATCGACAGCAATGGCGAACGGGTTCATCACATCATTAATCCCAAAACCGGAAAATCCACCAAAGGAATTATGAGCGCTACCATACTCGCTCCCAACGGAATCGATGCCGATGCATTATCCACAACGGTTTTTGTCATGGGCGCTGAAAAAGGCTTGGCTTTAATTAATCAATTATCCGGCTTCGATGCCATCATCATCACCGAGCAGGGTAAGGTACTTTACAGCGACGGATTAATGGCACCTCAATAGGAAAAACTGCAGAAGCCACGAACTCACTCTTGAATAATCCCATCCAACCCCCATATAGCCTCCACTTATTAATTCCCTTGCGGTCAGTAAGGGCACTTTCAGTTTTTTAGGGAGACAGACCAGTGTCGACTAACGATTATCAAGAAGTGGAAAAGGCGACTGAGCCTGAAATGGATCAAACCCAAACCGAGGATCAACCCCACCAAGAGCCTGATGTTGATACGCTGAAAGCGCAGTTGGCGACCTTGGCGGCAGCCTTTGAGTCCGCTAAAGAGCAATCCTTGCGTGCGCATGCAGATGTACAGAATATCCGCCGTCGTGCTGAGCAGGATGTGGAGAAAGCGCACAAGTTTGGTCTGGAGAAGATGGTAAATGACCTGTTACCAGTGGTGGATAACCTTGAGCGTGCGCTGGCAACCATTGATCCCGCTAACGAAGCATTTGCGGCGATTACCGAAGGTATCAAGTTGACTCATAAATCCTTTGTTGATGCCTTGGCGCGTCATCAGGTGAAAGTGGTTGATCCTCAAGGTGAACCCTTTGACCCCAATTTACATCAAGCCGTTTCAGCGGTACCTAACCCTGATGTTGAACCCAATACAGTCATTACCTGTTTCCAAAAAGGTTACACCTTGCATGGTCGTTTGGTTCGCCCGGCGATGGTAGTGGTGTCAGCGTCTTAAAGGCTGATAATTTGTAAGGATTTTTTTGAGCATACCTTGAATTTTCTCAGGTGATGCCAATATCAGGAATCAAGCGTCGCCAAGTGTGCGACACAAACCGACAGATTTTTTAGATTAGCGATTTTTCAGGAGTTTCATCATGGGCAAAATTATTGGCATAGATTTGGGCACTACCAACTCATGCGTTTCTATTATTGAATCCGGCACACCAAAAGTTATTGAGAATGCCGAAGGCGATCGCACTACGCCATCAATTATTGCCTTCACTAACGACGGTGAAATTCTGGTTGGCCAAAGTGCAAAGCGTCAGGCGGTGACGAATCCACACAACACACTTTATGCGGTCAAGCGTTTGATTGGTCGCAAATTTAAAGATGATGTCGTGCAAAAAGATATCAAAATGGTGCCTTACAAAATTGTCGCGGCTGACAATGGCGATGCTTGGGTAGAAGTCAAAGGCGATAAAAAAGCACCGCCACAAATTTCTGCTGAAGTACTAAAGAAAATGAAAAAAACCGCTGAAGATTATCTCGGCGAAGCAGTGACTGAAGCGGTGATTACTGTTCCAGCATATTTTAATGATTCACAACGTCAAGCAACCAAAGACGCAGGCCGCATTGCGGGTCTCGACGTAAAACGTATTATCAACGAACCCACAGCAGCAGCACTGGCTTATGGTTTGGATAAAGGCGTTGGCGATCGCACTATCGCAGTTTACGATTTGGGTGGTGGTACATTCGATATTTCGATTATCGAAATTGCCGATGTTGATGGTGAACATCAATTCGAAGTGCTTTCAACCAATGGTGATACTTTCCTCGGCGGTGAAGATTTCGATATGCGTTTAATCGAATTTCTGGCAGACACTTTCAAGAAAGATACCGGCATTGATTTGCACAAAGATCCATTGGCCTTACAGCGCTTAAAAGAAGCGGCTGAAAAAGCAAAAATTGAATTGTCATCAAGCCAACAAACTGAAGTGAATTTACCTTATATCACCGCAGATGCATCAGGTCCAAAACATTTGGTGGTTAAATTAACGCGCGCCAAATTGGAATCATTGGTTGAAGATTTGATCACCAAATCCATGGAGCCAGTTAAACAAGCCATTAAAGATTCCGGTAAATCCATCAGCCAAATTGATGATGTGATTTTGGTTGGCGGTCAAACCCGCATGCCAATGGTACAAAAAGCCGTTGCCGATTTTTTTGGTAAAGAGCCACGTAAAGATGTGAACCCTGATGAAGCAGTTGCTATTGGTGCTGCAATTCAAGGTTCAGTGTTGTCAGGTGATACAACCAACGTATTGTTGTTGGACGTAACACCTTTGACTCTGGGCATCGAAACTATGGGTGGTGTAGCGACTCCGTTGATTGAGAAAAACACGACAATTCCAACCAAAAAATCGCAAATTTTCTCAACCGCAGATGACAACCAATCTGCAGTGACCATTCATGTAGTTCAAGGTGAGCGTAAACAAGCATCACAAAACAAATCGCTAGGTCGTTTTGATTTAAGTGATATTCCACCTGCACCACGTGGTATGCCACAAATCGAAGTCACATTTGATATCGATGCTAATGGTATTTTGAATGTCAGCGCGAAAGACAAAGCGACTGGCAAAGAGCAATCAATTGTCATTAAAGCCTCATCCGGTTTGAGTGATGCTGAAATTCAACAAATGATTAAAGATGCAGAAGCTAACGCCGAAGCCGATCGTAAATTTGCTGAAGTGGTGGGTGCACGCAACACCTTGGAAGGTTTGATTCACGCAACACAAAAAACCTTGAAAGATGCTGGCGACAAAGCAACAGCGGATGAAAAATCCAAAATCGAAGCGGCATTGAAAGAGGCAGAAGACGTTGTGAAGTCAGAAGATCTCGCCAAAATTCAAGCAGCAACGGAAAAATTAACGGAAGCGTCTTCTTCACTGGCGCAAAAACTTTACGCTGAACAACAAGCGGGGGCGCAATCAGGCGCACAACAAGCCGGTGGTTCCAGTAAAGCAGCGGATGATGGTGTAGTGGATGCTGAGTTTGAAGAAGTGAAAGACGATAAGTAATCATTGTATCCCCTCCCCCTTGGCAGGGGGAGGAACAAAAAAAACAAATGCGGGCTTGCCCGCATTTGTTATGTCAGGAAGAAAGAAATTAAAAGCAGAAATATCGATTGTCGAATTTAAGGTATCAAGATGGCAAAACGCGATTACTACGAAGTGCTGGGCGTCTCTAAAGATGTTGACGCTGCTGAATTAAAAAAAGCTTATCGCCGCGTAGCGATGAAGTTCCATCCTGATCGCAATCCTGATGATCCTTCTGCAGAAGAAAAATTTAAAGAAGCGAATGAAGCTTACGAAATTTTATCTGACGAAAATAAACGCGCGTCTTATGATCGTTTTGGTCATGCCGGCGTTGATGGTCAAGCAGGTGGTGGCGGTGGCGGTTTCAGTGGTGGCGGTAGCTTCAGCGACATTTTCGGTGATGTCTTCGGCGATATTTTTGGTGGCGGTCGCGGGGGTCGTGGTGGCCCCGCACGCGGTTCCGATTTACGTTACAACCTTGAATTAAATTTGGAAGACGCCGTTAAAGGCACCAGCGTACAAATTAAAGTTCCAACACTGGTCTCTTGTAAAACCTGTGATGGTTCCGGTGCAAAAGCGGGCAGCAAACCTGTCACCTGTACCACTTGCGGTGGTCACGGCCAAGTGCGTATGCAACAAGGATTTTTCTCTGTACAACAAACCTGTCCAACTTGCCGCGGCCGCGGCACTATCATTGCCGATCCATGTCGTGCATGTAATGGCCAGGGTCGTGTTGAAGAAACCAAAACGCTACAAGTTAAAGTGCCAGCAGGTGTTGATACCGGCGATAGAATTCGTCTCTCCGGCGAAGGTGAAGCTGGCGATGCAGGCGGGCCACCCGGAGATTTATACGTGCAAGTTCACGTGCGCGAACACGCCATTTTCAAACGTGACGGCGCCGATTTATATTGCGAAGTCCCAATCGATTTTGTCGACGCAGCGCTCGGCGGTGAATTGGAAGTGCCGACGCTTGATGGCCGCGTAAAATTAAAAGTACCCGCAGAAACCCAAACCGGAAAATTATTTAAATTGAAAGGCAAGGGCGTCACCCCTGTTCGTGGGGGTGGCGTGGGCGACTTGCTTTGCAGAGTTGTAGTCGAAACCCCGGTCAATTTAACCAGCAAACAAAAAGACTTGTTGCGAGAATTTCAAAACACCATGAAGGGCGGAAAATATTCCCCCAAACAATCCAGTTGGTTTGACGGTGTGAAGAAATTTTTTGGTGAGTGATACAAAAGGCCGATTCGAAAGAATCGGCCTTTTTGGTTGAATAGAAAAATAAAATAGGAGAAAGTTAAAATGAAGAAATATGTTCCATTAGCTGTAGCTTCAATTTTTTATATCGCCATTATTATTTTCTATTCATATCATTTGGGTTGGATAAGTGAAGATCCTTCTAGATGGGGTGAGTTTGGTGATTTTATAGGAGGGGTGATAAACCCAACAATTGGACTCATTACAATCTGGTTGTTGGTTAATACATTAAAACAAGAAAAAACGTCTCACGACGAACAAGTAAAATTGAATGAGGAGAAGAATGATTTTGAAACATGCATGGATCTAATACGCTTCTATGAAGAGAAAAAACTCCAGGTTAGCTATTCTATTGCGAAAGAAGAAGAGCGCTATTTAAAAATAACGGAATTTAATAGATCTGCCATTACAAATCAGCAGGACCTTTTATCCAGTAATCAAGTGTTATTCAATAATTTATTAGCCCATAGAAAAAATTCGAATATCGAAATGGAGGCGCTTCAAGATAGAATAAGAGTTCTATCGAAAATTCTCGAAAAAAGATTCAATTACTTAATAGATGAATATGGCGATAAGATACAAGCATGAGTTTCATAACAATCAAATAATTCACGCAGTTACATCTTTGGTGCATTTCCGTAGGTTGATAAATCCCAAAAAATTATTTGATCTAGCTTCAGTGCTGGTATACATAAAACATTGTGTACCTATAGAATTGAAATTTTTTAACAATTTTACGAGGGAAAGATATGAGTGTTTATAAAAACCCTTTTGATTGGCTGAGTGCCATTGTAGAGAATAAAAAAATCCTACTTGAGGAGCCTGATAGCTGTATTTCATTTTATGGAAATGAGAACTCAACCTACATGGTTGTAGAGTGTTTTACATCTGATACAAGTGCTGATCAATTCGTAATTGACTCAGTTGAAGACGGACATTCTTTAAAGGCGATACTTTTATTGCTTGCGCAAGTAGATTATGACGCGAAAAAATTACTCAATTGGCTAAATTCACGATCTTACGCTCAAGATGATATTGGAGATGTCTATCGTAATGAGGGATTGAGTGTTGTGAAAAAAATTATTTCTCAGGACTAGAAGGTGCTTATATGAAAAGTACAAACAAAAGTAAAAAGAAAAAATTAACTAAAACCGGTGATAAATTACTAAGCAATGAAACCATTAAGGACGCGGCAATTAAATCTGAAAATGAACTAAAGAAACTTGATAAAGTTAAAAAAGGAGCTTTCACAGAATGGGAATAAGAATATCGACCTCTTCGGTTATCGAAGCAGCATTACCAGATGCTGAATTACAGGAATTAGTTGCCAAGTTTAAACGTTATAAATTAACTAACGTTGCTCCCTTGGAGTTCGGTCGTGATGTACCTTATGATCGACCCAGTGCAGCGAAAGCGGAGGAGCTTCAGCATTTACATTTACAAGGAAGAGAAAATTGGACTCTTAGAACGGTACAATTTAGACGTACAAGTGATACTCATCTCGTCTATTGTTATGGCTGGAAAGATCCAACCCACTATCTTTTAATTGCTGTTATAGAAGACGCACACCGCAAAGCTAACAACACATTGTTTATGTTATCAATGACTGATATTGCACAAGAGTTTCGAAACGATCATTAAGCGAAAATTAACCTTAAGCATGAAAACCTCATGCCCGCGAAAGCGGGCATACATCAGCGATCTGCGAATTGGGGTGAAAAAATCATCATTAACTCCAAAACATGAAACAGGTTCACCTTAAATTCAG
>CAZICR010000021.1:0-16242 GCA_964537795.1 uncultured Cellvibrionaceae bacterium
TTCATGACAATCAGTTCATGACCCCCTGGGGAACTATTGTTATTGCGGATGGCTGTTCCGGGTTACGCTATTTCATCATTTCCTTGCTACTGGCTTATCTCCTTTGCCTGATTAACCCCTACTCGTTAAAGATGTCGATTGGAATATTTATTATTGCAGCATTGCTTGGTTTATTAACCAATTGGCTACGCATTATCATTATTGTGTTGATAGGTTATTACACTGAAATGCAGCACAGTTTGGTGCGGGATCACGAATTTTTTGGCTGGATTTTATTTGCCGGCATTTTATTTCCCGCTTTATATCTGTCACCTCAACATAAATCGGTTATCAAGCCTGTTTACACACACACACACTTCTCCTGGTTCTGGATTATAGCCGCAGGCTTGGGGCCGCTCATTTATTTTTCGATTCCGTTCAATAGTAACACTAATCCAATCAATCTATCAGCGCTGGAAATTTATTCCTCGCCCCCTAGCGAATCACCTATTCAAATTAATTTTCCTGATAAACAACATCTTCCACAAACCAGTATAAAGTTTAATGAAACGATCGTTCATATAAATGTTATGACTCATGCACCTCTCACAAAAAATGAAAAAATCGTACCTTATATGGGTCAAATTTATGACGGTTTTTATTGGCGCTCCATCACCCGGATAAAGCTAAAGAACGGTCAAATGGAAATAGTAGAAAACCGGACACACCAACAAAAAGTTTTATTGATGTATCGATTTCAAGTGGGAAGTTTTACAACCGGAAATTACTATCACGCAAAACTACTACAAATACCTGCAAAACTATTTAACCAATCTTATTTTGGTTTTTGGCTGGCGCAAACCACTTGCCAGTCAAGCTGTGAAAAGGAAATGAAAACACTGCAACAACTGAACAACATTTGGTAGTCATTTAAACCTTATCAAAAATAATATTGTGCATTTTATCCAGATGCCGTGATGTTACATAAGCATGCAGCGGCAATGTGAGCAATCGTTTCGCAAAAGACCGGGCATTCAATAAGGGTGAATGCAACACTACTTTATCTGCAACCCCCTCAATAGCGTTCAATTCTTGCTGATACATCAAAGACGCTCCCAAGCCATTTTCATCCAGCAAGCGATGAAGCTTTTGGCATTGCTCTGCATCAGCCAACAGCAAGGGATATCGCAACAATCGAACTGATCTTGCTGAGTCAATCACCTTGAAAAATTGAATCGGTGCATCTGAAAACCATTCTCTATAGCAGTTCGCAACCACCTCACTACGCTGGCAATAGGCTTGCCTGTTAGCTGCAAATAATGATTTTGCCAATGCAGGCATAGCCGTTATTTTTTCATGCAGATGTAATCGTGTTTGGCCCAAGGTAATAAAGGGAGCTCGTTTTAAAAAACAATAAGCCTGCGGATGCAAAAGTAAATTGTATGCGTGTAATTTACTTCTATCTTTCAAAGGCCATGAAGATGAAGGGGCAGGATTATTTTCCAGCGGGTTTGTTAATACTGCTTTTTTAGCAAGCAATAAACCTCCCGCCAATAAACTTAAGGGTTTGCCACGACCGAAGGAAAAAACCACATAGTCAGACGAAAAATGAGTAGATGTATTTTCAGGAAACCACTGGGCATTGTCTTCAATTAATTCGATATGATGATTGACTGTCAAGTCTCGTATAGCCGATAAATTTTCCTTCACTCCCAGAAAATTAACCGCAATGACTGCAATCACATTTGAATGGATTGCAGCGCCCAATAGTTCCAAATCATAAGCGGCGTCATCCATCGCTATATCAACCACCAGAGGCGTCACGCCGGCATAAACAGCAGCTGCAACGAGATCGGGGCAACAATAGCCGGGAATAATGACCTGGGGATTTTCAACATCAACATGACGCTGTTTACAATCCATCAAGGCCATAGCCAGAGCTGAAGTTCCTGAATCGAGCCAATAATGATTGTATTCATCAAAGAGCGTTTCAGGCGCTGTTGATGTTTGGATAACAATTGGGTAACCCGCTGGAGGTAATTCCCCTCGAATTAACGCGCGGATGGTTTCCATGTTGTCATTCTCTGTCCCGCTAAAAACTTCAAGGTCGCATCAAATAATGCAACGTGCACCTGAACAAAAAAGTAAACCAGTTTGATAGGTGCAATTCGGCGTAACCCCGGTAAAAAATGGGCTACCAATGCTGCGCCATAAAATGCCAACTGACCAATAAAAACAAGTCCATAAAAAAAGCCGTCATTGGCCAGTACAGCTGAAACTAAAAAGAAGAAAATAAAAAATAATGGTGATAACCAGCGCATCAACTTATGTGAAATCACTTGTACGGCAAAAAAGCCAAATTTTGTAAGATTCATAACCTCTGCATGGCGCGACAAACCTGTCATACCACGAATAACAGTACGAATTTTTCGTTGGTACTCTTTGGCAGGGTCTTGTAAATCTGTATAAAACCCCAAAACATCACTCGCACTGATTGCACGCAAGCCAGCTCTGGCTGCATTTAAAGCTGTATTAAAATCGCTGGGCGAATGTATATCCCAGTCCTGACAAATCGTTTTCCTCGCCGCAAAAAAAGATCCGCTCAAACCAACCAATCCTGACAATTCCGACTCTTGCCGACGCAACCACATTTCATATTTTACGTAAGCGCCTTCGCCTGCGACTGTGCCATCTTTGCTGATAAATCTGTCCTCGCTGGAAACAGCACCAATTTCCGGATCAGAAAAATAAGCCACCATTTTCCACAGGGCATCTTCAGGAATTTGTGTCGCAGTATCAGAGAAAATTAATATATCGCCTTTCGCCTCCCTGATTGCCGCCAGCTGCGCATTTTCTTTTCCAAGTCGTTCTTGCGCGCGAACCAATTTGATACCTCTACCAGCGTACTCCAATACTATGTCGTCAGTCAGATCGTCCGAACAATCCGATGCAACTATAATTTCTAACTTACGCTTGTCATAATCAAGCGATAGGCTATTCTCGATTTTTTCCCGAATACGACGCTCTTCATTGTAGGCTGTGACTATCAACGAAATGCCAGGCGCCGACTGGGGATCCAGTTCTGCGGCAGATATATTTTTACCACCGCGATATTTTTTTACCGCCATCAAAATAAGAGGGTAGATGAAATAGCTATAAATTGACGCAAGAGCAAGAAACCAAAACAAAAAAAGCAGCATTTTATTCTCCAAACCTTTCCCTCAGGCTAGGCAACCGCTAATATCGCGAGCGTTTACGCTTCAGGGACACAAAAAGAGTGACGATTCTAAACCGACAGCTACGTGTTATGCACATTATTTCTGGCGATCTATGGGCTGGTGCCGAAGTGCAGGCTTATACACTACTCAAACACCTTCAGCATGAGGTTGAACTTTGCGTCATTTTAATGAATCAGGGTGAGCTGGGCGAAAAGCTCACTGCACTGGGTATAAAGCCCATTATCATTAATGAGACCGTCCATTCCAGCTTTGGTATCATTCGCCAAATATTCACTCATATTCGCCAATTCAAACCAGACGTTATCCACACACATCGCCAAAAAGAAAATATCCTGGGAAGTTTGGCCAATCTTGCTTGCATGCCCTTTAACGGCAAATTGATCCCCTCCGTCAGGACGGCACACGGCGCTCCGGAATTTAACCCAAAAGGCAAGCAGAAAATTCAAGTTTGGATGGATAGATTTGTTGGCCGCCATTTGCAAAGACGTGTTATTGCCGTATCAGAAGATTTGGCAAAACAATTAACGGCTATATACCCGGCTAATCATATAGTTGTGATTCAGAACGGCGTGGATATTGAAGCACTGAAAGAGTTAGCACAGACTCCAGCAGAATTTAGACTAAATGCTCCAGATAAGACTCATATCGGAATCATAGGTCGATTGGAACCTGTAAAACGCGTCGACATATTTTTGGATATGGCAAGAATTCTTATCAATCAATCTTCCGAAAGATTCTGGCAATTTCACGTTATTGGTGATGGCAAATTAAAATCTGCTCTTGAATTGCAAGCCGCAAATACTGGTATTGCCAGTCAAGTTATTTTTCACGGACATCGCAAGGATATACCCGCTTGTATAGCATCACTTGATGCTATCATTATGTGCTCCGACCATGAGGGAACACCTATGACGGCGTTGGAGGCTTTGGCTCTGGGTACACCATTGATTGCGCATGATGTGGGGGGGCTTAGGGAGATATTGGCTGAATACCCCGAACAACTAGTTAACCAACACGATGCAAAAGTTTATGCGGAACTGCTTAAGAACTGCATGAAAACCTCTCGTCCGGCTAACCAATTACTAAATGTTTACAGGGCGCAGGAAAATGCAATCAGAACCAAAATCACATACAAGGACTTGATTTGACAAACGAGCATAAAATGAATAACGCCCAAATACTCTTAATGTTCCATTGCCAACAATTTACTGGTTATGCAATTGGCGTGTTGGAACATGTGTTTTATGAGGCAGCAAAGAAAGCTGGATTTACGAATGAGAATATATATTGGTCATTCAGCAAACTGGTAAGCACATCGAGCGAACGCACGATTGAGTGCGAATATAAAAATCCAGAACACGCAAAAAACCTAGATCAGTTTTTATCGTCCCACGAGATCAAGATTGTGTTGGCATTTGATTTGGGGTTCCCTGCAGACGTAATTGCTACACTTAAAAAGCACAAGGTAAAAATTATTTCTTACTGGGGAGCCAGCATGAGCTCCCTAAACTCCGGCATAAAATTACTGGCAAAGAAAATTGAATGGGCAATTCGCACCAACAAGCCAGATTATTTTATTTTTGAATCAAGAGCCATGCAGTCCACTGCTACAAATGGGAGAGGCGTACCTAAAAACAAAACGACCGTTGTAACTCTCGGGGTCGATACAGAAAAGTTTTATCCTAAATATGAAGACTATTTCTACGCTCATGAACAATTATCTATAGCCAAAGCAAAAAAACTAATTTTTTATTCAGGCCACATGGAAGAACGAAAAGGAGTTCATGTAATTATTCAAGCGGCCATCAATATCTTTAACCAAACACCAGAATACCCAATACACTTCGTTATTTGTGGTAATAAACCAGGTGAAGAAACCCGCTTTCTGAAAGCTCTTAAAAGCTCCTCAGCTGAACACAGGGTAACCTTTGCAGGGTATCGAACAGACATTGAAGGCTTGATGAGAAGCAGCTCACTGGGAATTATAGCGTCCACTGGCTGGGACTCTTTTACAATGTCGAGTATAGAAATGATGAGCTCAGGCCTGCCACTAATAGTTTCCAAACTTCAGGGGCTTTCAGAAACAATCGAAGATCAGGAAAATGGATTTCTTATTACCCCCGGAAATGCAATCGAACTTGCATCGCGTATACGAGAGTTAATCGATAACAACGAACTGCGAAACCGGTTTTCATTAGCTTCAAGAAGCAGAGCGCAGACTCAATTCTCGCGTCAGTTACAAATAAAATCTTTAGCAAAGATTATTTCTCAAGTTAACCAGTGACTATTTATGTACATCCTCAACATCATTAGAAATTTATTTAAATTATTAACTCGAGACGAGAGAATCAGGCTATACCTATTAATATCCTTTTTTTTACTATCCGCGATAGTTCAAGTACTTGGCGTGGCGAGTATTGCACCCTTTATCGCATTACTGTCAAATCCAGACATGATTAATACCAACACGCTATTTAAAATGGCATACCAATATTCAGGCGCAACTGACGCCTTACAATTCACCGTTTTTTTTGCATACTTATCCCTGCTTATGATCGCAGCATCTAATTTGGTCAACTTAATAACTCTTCTACTCACGTTTAAGTTGGGTGTTTACATTGGAGGTTCTATACAAAATCGGCTGTATAGAAATTTCATATCGAGGGACTACATTTTCCATAAAACAACCAACCACAATGGTGTAATTGCCACGATAGCGCAGGAAGTTCCACGATTGATATATATGGTTATACAACCCTTCATGCAATTTGTATCAAATGCGTTTATTGCTATATTCATTATAGCAGGACTTCTCTACATGGATCCTCTTATAGCTATTTCGTCAGCAGCCATTATTGGTGGTTCTTACTTATTAACTTATTTTTATGTAAAAAAATCTCTTGGAATTCATGGCGACCGAATATCAGAGAGAAACAACAAAGTTCAAAAAATACTTGCCGAATCTTTTGTAGGGATTAAAGATATAAAATTAAACAACTTGGAAAAAATGTATATCGAAAGGCTAGACGAAATAAACTTTAAAGGATTGGATTCAGCTGCTCGTATCTCCATGTATGGAGATGTTCCTAAATTTGTAATCGAAACAATATCATTTTGTGCAATTCTGTTTTTAGCTGTAACTTTCTTAAAGCATTCAAACGCAAGTACTGAAGTGATTTCCATTCTTAGTATTTATGCTTTAGCCGGATACAAATTGCTGCCAACCATGCAACAAATTTATAAATCAATTTCCGCGATGAGCGCCAATGGAAACCTAATCCAGGAGCTTCGAAACGAACTTGATTACAATATTAAACCATCCTTACAAAATCATACTGACACCGTATCCAGGATAGAGTCCGTAGGCCTTGAAGATGTATCATATTTTTACTCGAACAAAGCAGAACCAGCTTTGGATCGTGTGAGCATTCAGTTTCAACGAGGGCAACTCAACACCATAGCAGGCCCATCAGGCTCTGGAAAATCAACCTTAGCCGACATTTTACTAGGGTTACTGCATGCTAACTCAGGCCGATTGATTGTTGACGGAGAAGAGATCACACGAGATAAATTACTTGGCTATCAAAAAAATATTGGTTATGTACCTCAAGCAATATTTATTCTCGATGACTCTATAATCGCCAACGTTGCGTTTGGTATTCCTCTGGAATCAATCGATCTTGATCGAGTAAATAGGGCATTAACTCAATCCAACGCTATGGAGTTTGTTGAACGCATGACAAACGGTATACACACCCAACTTGGTCAAGACGGCAAGCTATTGAGTGGGGGACAGCGGCAACGGATTGGTATTGCTCGCGCTCTATATCGGGATAATTCAGTATTAATATTAGACGAACCTACCAGCGCGTTAGATATTCAATCGGAATTTGAAATAATGCAGCTGCTGAACAAGCTAAAAAATGAAATATTGATTATTGTTATTTCCCACAGACCAGCCGCCATAAAATTATCAGACTGCATAACCATTTTCGAGCAAGGAAAACTCACTGCTAGTGGTACTTATGATCAACTAATGAATGAGAACCAACATTTCAGAGAACTAATTGAAAAAGGAATGATGGTCTAGATACACAACCACTCAGCAGACTTGAGATTGCTATGAACCAAGCCGTCCCCTCAGTAAGCGTAATAATTCCTGCATACAATTCAAGCAGTACAATCGAGCGTGCCATAAAATCCGTATTGACCCAATCAAGAGCACCCAGAGAAATTATTGTTGTTGATGATGGCTCATCAGACAAAACTTGCAATCTAGTGGAAACCAGATTTCCTACAGTTATTTTAATAAAACAAATGAATGCAGGCGCTGCAGCCGCAAGAAACACGGGGGTAAGAAAATCCAGCGGGGACTTAATTGCTTTCCTCGATTCAGATGACTTTTGGCATCATCGAAAAATAGAGCTGCAGTCAAAGTTATTCGAAGAGGATCCCCTGCTTGGCATCTGTTCTACAAAGTGCAGATTTTTTTTTGAATCAGAAAACCCCGAAGCGTCATCTGCCACAGATGAGCCAATCGAAAAATGCTCGAGCCAAGTAATAAATTTTGAGCAAATGTTTCAATTACCTTTTTTAGGCACCCCGTCTGTAATGATGAAACGCTCTGTATATAATTTGGCGGGAGGTTTTGATGAAACCCTAGAAACCGCTGAAGATGTTGATTTGTGGATAAAAGCTACATATCTTTCTCGATATAAATTAATTGTGAACAAACTAACGTATGTTGTAACCCAAGAGGAATCACTGTCAACAAGAGCCAAAACATCCCCTTACGAAGCACACCTAAAAGTAATTGATAATTTCCTGAATGGAAAAAAGCTTTCACTTTACTTTAGGTATTTTATAACCAGAAAAACGCAGGCTCATATTTATTGTAATTGGGGGTCTGGTCTTTCGTTGGCTGGCAACGTAAATGAGGCGAAGAAGAAACTAATCTGCTCCCTAATCCATTTCCCAAATTTAAGGGCAATTTACCTATTAACCAAAATTATCTTTAAGTAGACCGGTGATTTCATGAATAAGAAACTGAGCGTGTGGGTAGTCGCAGCAAAATTTCCAAACATAGTTCAACCTTGGCTCGCAAACTCAACTGCTCAAATTTTAGTCCAAGGTCATGAGCTTGAGGTATTTAGCATGGAAAAGGGAGATTTAGAATACGCCGATATCGTCGATCATTACAACTTAAAGAAAAAAACCGTAAACATTCATTTTCAAGGAAAGAGCATTCTGATTGCTGCCATTAAAAATTTTTTAAACCCTTTTATGCTTACTAAGAGCATAGCGGGATTGTTAGAATTGCCGCAGAAACTGTCACCACATAAAAGCCTGATAAGTAACTTGCTAAGTGCAATCGCACTTGCGCCCTACTGCAAAAAATCCAATGTTGACGTGATTCACTCACATTTTGAAATTACCGGCCATAAATTTTTGCCAGTAATTCGCTCTCAAGACTGCGCTTTTGTCGTTACCTTTCACGGGCTACCACCTCCAGGAGTCCCTTTACTCCCTTCCAAAATGAGGCAAGAGTATGTAGAAGCTGCCGACATCATTTTGGTGAATACTCAATTTGCAAAAAAACAGTATTTGAGCTTAGGTGCAGACGAAAAAAAAATAAGAATACTCCCACAAGGTATAGAAACTTCAAGCTTTGAGTTCAATAAAAAAACAATGCCCACTGATGGCCCAGTTAATTTATTAACGGTGGGGAGATTCCACTCAGACAAAGGTCATATATTTGTCTTGAACGCCTTGCCCAAACTGATAAGTCAAGGATACAAAATACATTATACGATGGTAGGAGCCGGACCAGACCGGAAAAAACTTGAACGGGAAGCCATGGATTTAGGAGTAAAGGAGCATGTAACTTTTCATACTGCCGTTTCCGAACAGGAACTAAAATCAATCTATGAGAAGTCACATATTTTTATTTTACCTAGCCTTCGTGATCAATCCGGTTTCCATGAAGAAACTCAAGGAGTCGTTATTCAAGAAGCACAGGCTACGGGCCTTATTGTGATCGCCACACGTACCGGTGGGATACCTGAATGTGTAGAAGATGGCAAATCTGCTTTTTTGGTTGAGGATAGAAATGCGCTTGAAATTTCAGAAAAAATAAAATTTGTAATAGATAATCCTGAATTATGGCACCAATGGCAAATTGAGGGGCGCAAGCACGTCGAAACACATTTTGATATTAATTTGATCGGCAAAAAAATATCTGCTATCTACCAAGAAGCTATAGAACTTCACAATATCAGCCGCCTTAAGATAAAAGCGGCTGATTTGCAGACTTAGTTTTTTTGCATAGATGCTGCTGGAGGCAATGGGGCATTACCTATTGGATTTGTTAGAAAATTTCCAGTTGTTATGCGCAAATCGTCATACCAGATTTCAAAAGTTTTGGTTCCATTCTGTGTCCATCCGAACAGCTCAATTCTATCTATCGGACCATTGAGATAATGACGATTAAATACTCCCGTGGCATCAACGTAAACTTTGCCATCTATCTCAACATAATATTCACCATCCGGTTTTTCAGTCTGGGCTGATGTTCCAGAGTTAAATTTCAGATGAAACCTGAAATGATGCCAACCATCACCCCAATCCGATAGGCTCCACGCTTTCTTTTGAGGAGTACGAACCTTGGCAACTCCGTAAGACCTACCTATCCAAGTAGGGTACTCTCCGTCAAATAGAATAACATTATGTGTGTCATTTTCACGCTGTTCTTGACCGCCACTTTCTCCGCCCCCAAAGCTAACGGCATACATGTCTCCCGATGTATAGTCCAACCCAAACGTTGTATTCGCATAACCGGTAGTAGGAGAATATTGCCCAAAAACCTTAAGGAATTTTGATCCTTGCTTGTTACCAGGAATTTTTGCTTTGAACTCTATGTATAAATCCGATATGTCGCGTCTTGGCATACCTACAGTTCCATAAAGGTAATAACCACCGTCGCCAGATGCTATCGGATATGCCCCCCTTAGACTCCCTTTGGAACCGTTGTGGTTGAGTGAAGTATTAGTAGAAATCGTCATTGTCGCTCCAGACTCAGCATTAAAGTACAAACCAGTTCCATTTGGCACCAGTCCGGCGTCAAAATTATTCTCATAAATGATCTCAACTGATTCTTGAGCCTGTGCACTCAAAACAAAAAGAAAAAATGTTAAAAGACCGAAAGAACTGTACCGAATATTCATAATTTCACCTCGTTTGATGAACCCTTTATACGTTTTGCGATCACCTTAAACAGTGACATTGAACGACCAAGAAAATACATATACATCACTGGCGTTGCTTTTAGTATGCTCAGCAACCTAAGCTTTCGAAACTTTAAGAATGAAGCCATAAATATGAACGCTCCAATTATCAACAGCTGAAAAACAAAAACGCTTGGCTCTGCAAGAAAACCGAACAACAGCAAATGAAGGAAAATAAAAATTATGGTCAAGATCGCAACTTTGGATTTGCATATATTTTCCAGCGACTGAAAATCCCCTTCCCCGTGCCAAGCCTCTCTTCGTAAAAACGAGCTAATGCTACGAGGATAATCATGATGATAGACAATCATCTCTGGCCTAACATCTATGCTCCCACCTAGCAATTTACATCTGGTACAAAAATCATAATCTTCCCCTGTGACCAAGCCTTGCTCAAACCCGCGCAAAGCCTCAAAACACTCCTTAGTCGTGAACATGTGGGCAGTTCCTAGGTAACCCATACTATTTTTCGTAGTATGTACAAACCAATTTTCGATAATATAGTTCTTATCCTTGGGAGGAACGCAGAAGGAGCCCACAATTTTTAAAGGATACAAATTTAATTCATCAATAACTGCATCAAGCCCTTGGCGCCATTCGTCCGTCAGCTCCACATCAGCATCCAGAAACACATAAGTAGCTCCTGATGCTATTTCAGCTCCTTTGTTACGAACCAGAGATACATTCCCACCACGCGCAATATTCAATACTCTTACACCAATTTCTTTTGCTATCTCTGCGGTCGAATCCGACGAGGAGTGATCGCAAACTATCACTTCATAACGGTAAGAGGTACTAGCCATCACCGACAAGATGGACTCTAAACATCGCCCAATATTCTTCTCTTCGTTATATGCAGGAATAATAAAACTGATGTCACACATAAACTAATTTCCTGCGCCGCTATTTCTAACAATTAACTCAAGGATATTTTTGCGCAACATACCATCATCACCTAAGGATAGCGCATATTCATATCCTGCTTGAGCAATTTGATTTCTGAGAGAAGCATCACAAGCCAAACGTGAAATGGCCTGCCCTAAAACGCGAGGATCCCCAGGCGGGACTAATATCGCCTCTCTCTCATGCTCAAGAATGAAATTAGTTGATGCCCCAGTTGATATGATTACTGGTTTTTTTAAAATCATTGATTCTAAATAAACACTAACCCCAGCAGGCTGAATTGCAGACTCCAAAATGGGAATGACAACCAATTTGCTCCAGGCTAGATAGTTATACCAAGCTTGTGAATCAAGAGTCTCTCGTATACGTGAGATATTTGGGGGGTATTCTTCATCGTTCCCAACATCCGCATTATGACGACGGGCATTATCGTCCGAACACACGATGATGATTTTTTCATTCGTGTAACGTGCCGCTTCAATTAGAGTTTGATAGTCACGCTGACTAGCTCCCAACGCGACAACATAATCACCCTCTGAAACTACAATTTCATCTTTGCTGGCAAAGTTATTTGCTTTGAATGGAACATACAAAAACTTTGCTTTTCCTATTCGATAAGCCCTCTCATACCCACTAGTGTCCTTGTGAATACCTATAATGTAATCCAACATTGAGATAAAAAAGCCCTTGATGATTGCTATTATTCGCTCTTGCTTTGAATTAGGATTTTTAAGAATTAAGTCAAAGACAAACACATGGCAAGGAATAACTCGAAATAGGCGCATCAGACCCAGCTGAATTAAGAGACTAGTTGATGGATTTGCAATTAAAAATGCTGTCATTAATTGTCGAGATACGAAGACATCTTTAAAGAGCGTCAATCCAGGCTTTAGATCATGTAACAAATTGACTTTGGCTAGATTACTAGAGCTTTCAGGTAGCGAAAAATTAGTGAATATCATAATTGAATCCAATTATACATTTGAGGCAAGTGATTTACCTTTTTTGATCACTGAGTAATGTGCCATTAAAAACGCAAGGTGTATCCACATAAATGGGTAGTATGTAATAGTCACAAATTGACCGGCAATTCCAAACCCCATCAGACCGTAAAATAGCCCCCAAGAAACAGACTTATCAAAATCAGAAGCGTTTGCACTTTTTAATATAGCCCGATGAGCCAAATAAAAATTAAGAAACAACATCAAGAAAAAAAATAATCCCGTAAAGCCTGTATCAGTACCAACCTGCACAAAGATATTGTGAGGTAACTGAGCAGCACCGTAGAGCATGTCATATGGGTAGTGAGCTTCGTAATACGGAATGAAATTGTAAAAGCCAACACCAAGTACAGGGTGTTCCAACATCATATCAAAACCGTGCTCCCAATATAGCAACCTTTGCTGTGACGTCTTATCACCGCCAGATTCACTAAAGCGTTTTTTTTGTTCTTCTGGCAAAAGCGTAACCAACGTACAAATAATTGCGATAGTAGGGACAATTGTTTTAAATCGAAAAATGCTTTTTCGAAAAATAAACAATATCTGGACCGCTAAAGCCAGTTGAGAACCGCGACTACTTGCTCCTAGGGTGGTCATTATTCCACACACGGCAAAAAGCATAAGAACACAATACTCCCATAATCGTCCTTTCTCTTTAAGAGCTTTAGCAACAAAAAAAGCAAGCGGAAACAACATAACAGTTAGGACAGATAACTCACCGGAGTTTTGAAAAAAACCAGGCGGCCCCATCAAACCCCAATCAGTGAAAGCAAACCCACGCATCACCCATACTTTGGTTGTTCCTACGGCAATCTTTCCGGCAGCCACAATAAAAATAAGCAACACAATATAAAATCGTTCGCGAGTATTAACGATATTTATTATCAAAAAATAGATGATAAACCATCCAAGAAAATCCATTGTGTGACGCCAAGAAACCTCCGGGTAAATCGCAAAAGTTGAAGACACTAAAATTGCGAGCAGAAATAATATCATCCATTTGTTTGCTGGAGTGACAGTCCATTTAACAGTTTTATCTAAAACAGCAAAGACCAGAGATCCCAGCAGCAATAGCTGTGCCCATGGAATAATTTGAAGCGCTGGGTATATTGCCTGTGGACGTACAAACTCAAAAACCATGTAACCACAAATCATCCAAAACGAAAAATGCTCTTTTTTAAAATATCGCCACATAGCGCCTATTTTAAAAATATAGAAATCTTCTACTGTTGGAGTTTTATCTGCCATTTTTTATTAACTCGGCAGCGATATTTTCAGCTGCTGTCTGCACCAGGCTTTCACATTTATCAAAGTATTCAAGAACAGTATTGTAAGGATCATGCAAATAAGCGACAGGGTTTTGCAACCACAATCCGGCAAGAGTGATTGGTAACTGATGCAATCTGGCTGGCAGCATGGCGATATGATGCGGCTCCATTGCGACCAATAGATCTCCTGGTTCCCGGGAATAATTATCCAGTGTTTGGGTTCTATGCTCATTCAACTCTAATTGATTTTTTTTTGCATAATCTAGAGCGCGAGGATCAGCATCTGCGTCGCCGCGTGTGTCCAGGCCGAATGAATAACTGTTAACGCCTTTTCTTTTGGCGGCAGCTTCTGCAACCGGACTTCTGCAGATGTTTCCCGTACACACAAAAACCAATCGGGTAATTTTAGAAAAATCAATATTTTTATAGCGTCGAAAATAACCTACCTTCAACAAACATTGAAAATAAAAAAATCGCAGCATTCCTCTTTTAGAGCCAAATTGTTGTTGGATATAATCGTTAATATTCACGTCTCGTTACTACTCATTTTATTGATACAAATTGCTGATATATTTCAGCATAGGTTTGATACATGGATTTCGCTGAAAATCGGTTGATTGCATGATTTTTACCCGCAATTGCCAACTCACGCCTAAAGACAGGCTGATTTAAAATTTCCAGCAACTTTGACACTATGTCATCTTGACTGCCATTTTCTGCCAATAATCCTGTTAGACCATGTTCGATGATTTCCTCTGGGCCACCACATTTGGTTGCCACAACTGGCAAGCCACTGGCCATAGCTTCAATAGTTGCAATTGAAAAACCTTCTGATGAAGACGTTAGTAGAAATACATCCAGCTGACGCAAATATTCTGCAGTGTCATTTTGAAAGCCAACAAAACTGACCAATTTGTCCAAATTTAATTGATGTATTTTGTTTTCAAGCTGCTGCATCAAATCTTTTTTCTGGTGGCCGGCAACCACGACATGAAACGGAAATGCGCTGGATGTTTTTAATTGTGCAACCACATCTAACATAAGCTCATAATTTTTGGCAGGCCGTATATTCCCCAAACAACCGATAAGTAACGCTTGATCATTTAATTTCAATGAATGGCGCAAACGACGGCTATCGGAAACCTGATATTTTGTTTCATCAATTCCGTTGTAAATAACCTTCACTATTGAAGCCGGAAAAAGCTTTCGTTGTTCAATGTAATCACGCAAATCCTTACTGACAGCAATTAATTGTTTTACACCCAAGCGCATAATCCACTGTTTGATCCATACCCACTTTTCATTGGGATTAAGATCCACTTGCCCATGAATAGTTGCGACAAGGGGAATGCGTAAAAAAAAGCTTAATATAGAGTAAGTCAGTGTAGAGCCTAATAAATGGGCTTGAATTAATGCTGTATTGTTTTTTTTCAATATCTTTGCCAAATCAAAATAATAGGGTATCGACAAAAATCCGCGGGGCTTGACTATGTAATAACGGATATCGCGTTTCTTCAACTGATCTTCAACCCAACCCGAACCTTTGATAATTGCGTAATTGTCGCAAGCATCCAATCGCAAATTCTCAACAAGATCCAGAAAAACCGTTTCTGCACCACCCGGGCCGGTGGTATCGATAGCATGCAATATAGTTTTGGTCGACATAGTTTTCCTTTAAAACGGGAATCTTTTTCTTGATTCACTCAGCCAAACAGGAGCGCATTATACGCAGTTTCAGTCGCCCTAAACCTCAAAATTTCACAAGTCCTACTCGATATTCCCTCCATCCGTTATCATG
This sequence comes from uncultured Cellvibrionaceae bacterium, assembly GCA_964537795.1. Taxonomy (GTDB): domain Bacteria; phylum Pseudomonadota; class Gammaproteobacteria; order Pseudomonadales; family Cellvibrionaceae; genus Cellvibrio. The sequence goes on from CAZICR010000021.1 coordinate 15,472, forward strand.
CCGAACCAATCTCCGATATCTGATCATGATTATGTCAAAATTCAAAATTCTGGTACTGGATGCCGCGCAACGTAGCGCATTGGCAGTCGTTCGATCCCTTGGCCAACGCCCGCAACTTGAAGTGTACAGTGCCGAAGCGTCTGCATCTGCACTGGCAGGGCAATCGCGATTTTCCAGGGAATTTCTGACATGCCCAAGTGCTGAGTATCAACCACAGGCTTTTGTGGATTGGCTGGCTGATACACAATCGCGATTTGCATTTGATCTGGTGTTACCTGTCACCGAAATTACCAGTCAACTGATCTTGCTTAACAGGCAAAAGCTGCAGTCAGTACCAACACCTTTCCCCGATTACGCGCAAGTGATGCAGCTGGCGGATAAAAGCAATCTGGTCAAACTGGCAGAACAACTGGGTTTGAGTTGTCCTGCCTCCCGGCACTTTAATCAATGGTCCGAGCTGGATATCAACACTATTCAATACCCTTGTGTGCTGAAACCTTTTCAGTCGCGCTTATTTAAAGACAATCAATGGATCAACACCCGTGTCGGAATTATCCGCAATGCGACAGAGCTACAAAATTATCTCGGTAACAATTCCTATCTGAACTTTAGCGGTTTTATGTTACAGCAATTTATTCCCGGCCATGGGGCTGGCGTATTCTGTCTCTACAATCGAGGTCAAGCTGTTACTTTCTTCGCGCACAAACGACTTCGTGAAAAACCACCTCAAGGTGGAATCAGTGTTTATTCTGAAAGTCAGGAGGTTGATCC
>CAZICR010000022.1:0-16103 GCA_964537795.1 uncultured Cellvibrionaceae bacterium
TGGCGAGGGCTGTAAAACAGCAGCATGTGACTTCATACCAGATTCAAACGATCCATTGATGATGTTCACAGTGGACACTCCAGTTAATAATCGTGAAGCCAAACTTTATGGAGCAGAGTTTGCTGCCCAGCACTTCTTTGGCGACACCGGATTTGGTGTGATGGCCAACTACACCGTAGTGAGAGGTGATGTTAAATTTGAGAACTTGAATCTTGATGCAAACCAATTTGCTCTGCTGGGGCTTAGCGACACAGCAAACTTGGTACTTATGTACGATCACTACAACATTGAAGCTCGTTTGGCTTACAACTGGCGCGATGAGTTCCTTGCGCAAACCGGTTGGGGTTCAGGCAACCCTCGTTATGTTGAGGCCTATTCGCAGATCGATATGAATGTAACTTATCACATCATTGAAAATCTGAGCGTTTCTGTGGAAGGTATCAACATCACCGGTGAAGATCGTCGTGACCATGCTCGTAGCAAGGACATGATGATTAGTGCCGACGACTTGGGTGCACGCTATCAAATAGGTGCTCGCTACACATTCTAAGTATCTTTTAATGTTTCCAGTATCATTAATGTTGTTGATAACAAAAAAGAGTCGCCCACGCGACTCTTTTTTGTTTAACTTGGAGTTCAAGAAAAAGCTAGTAATGTTTAAAAGGCTAGTAATATTAAAAAGGTTAGCAATATTTACATGCAAAAAATCGAAGTGTTGAATAATATCGCTCACGAGCATTTAAAGGTGAACCCGGGATTTGCAGCTGGGCTAAGTGATAATGTCGCAAGCACCCTCACCTATTTTACGGAATTTGCTGAGGTTCAAAAAGAATATCCCATACTCTGTCGCAGAAATCCGGAAACCGGAGAATATCAAGCAACTGTATTTTTTGGTTTTACAAAAAATGAAAATTTATTTTTGACCGATATAGATCCAGCAACTCAAAAAAATCCAGGATGGAATGCCCATTACGTGCCAGCGGTTATGGCAAGAGGCCCCTTTTCGATTGGCATTCATCGCGAAATAGTGAACGGATTGGAAAAGCTTAACCCGATGGTACATATTGATGTGAATCATCCTAAAGCAAACTGCGAACATGGACACAAGTTGTTTTTGGAAAATGGTGGGCATAGCCCATATTTGAATCATATTTCAAATACACTGGAAATTATCAACGATGGTATACCGCTAACAAAATTAATGTTTGATGCCTTCGTCCAGCATAAGCTGCTGGAAACTGTTGTTCTGGATATTCAATTCCAAAATCAGGACAAATTAAAAATCAATGGATTCGAAACGATAAATATAGAAAAGTTATCCCGACTAAACGGGACAGCGCTGGAAGAACTTAATAGATCAGGGTTTCTGCAAGCGGCTTATTTTATCGCTGCATCTATGTCCAACATCACGAAATTAATTGATTGGAAAAACCGCAAGCTTTTTGTTAGCCGGGGTACAAATTGAGTGGCTTGAAAAACATAAAAACTTTATGTGATATTAATTCTAAAAATATTCCAAAAGAAGCGATTAATTCTGCAGAGCCTGTTGTTTTTAAACAGTTGGTTGGTGATTGGCCTATAGTGCAAGCAGGGCGAATTTCTGATCATGCATCAGTTGACTACCTGAAATCATTTTATAATGGCAGCTCCAGTATCGTCTGCAAAATCCCGACCGAAAATAAAGGGAGAATGTTTTACAACGAAAATTGTACCCAGCTCAATTATGAAAGCTTTAAAGGGCGTATTGATGAAACCCTGGATGCTATTTTGGAAGGGATGCATCAAATAGATAAGCCGGCCTATTATATTGCCTCCAATATTATTGATACGCACTTACCCGGATTTCGTAACGATAATGATATTGTAATTCCCAGAGATAAACATCCTGATGCGATGGAAGAAAGAGTTAGCATATGGATAGGTGGTAAGACTACAGCAACTTGTCATTTTGATGCGCTGGATAACATAGCCTGTTGTGTTGCAGGCAAACGCAGGTTTACGCTTTTTCCTCCAGATCAAATCAGTAACCTTTATCCCGGACCTCTTGAGCCAACACCCGGTGGACAAGTGATTAGTTTGGTTGATTTTAAAAATCCTGACTTTCAAAAATTTCCTAAATTTAAAGATGCGCTGTTGACTGCTCAAGTCGCTGATTTGGAACCAGGGGACGCTTTATTTATACCGAGTATGTGGTGGCATAATGTAGAAAGCCTGGAGCCTTACAATGTCTTGATTAATTACTGGTGGGAAGATGCTCCATCCTTTTTGACTTCCGGCATGAATGCATTGTATGTGGCGATGCTGGGAATCAGGGATAAATCTGCTCATGAGCGAGAAGGCTGGAAGCATATTTTCAATCATTATATTTTTGATGGCCCTGAAAAATCCAATTCTTTCATTCCACAGGAGGCGAGAGGTTTTTTAAACACTCTGGATAGACTGGGTGTTAGAAAATTAAGAGCCTTGCTGATAAACAAATTAAATCGTTGATTCCACTAAAATGATAAATAATAAAATGCCAAATAAAAAAATGAAAATTGTAATTGCCGGCGGCGGCACAGCAGGTTGGATTGCGGCGGCTGCACTTTCGCATCAAATGGGTGAAATTCTCGATATTACCTTGGTAGAGTCCCAGGAAATAGGAACCATTGGTGTTGGCGAAGCGACCATCCCACCCATGAGAACCTTTCATCGATTATTGGGCATTAACGAACAGGAGTTTATGCGAGCAACCAATGCTACCTTTAAACTCGGTATTCAATTTGAAAATTGGAAACAAATTGGCGAAAAATATTTTCATTCCTTTGGTGTCACTGGCAGACAAACATTAATCACAGATTTCATTCACTTTTGGCTTAGAGGTCGTGAGCTGGGAATGGCTGATGAGTTTGGCCATTATTGTCTTGAATATAAAGCAGCGTTGGAAAATCGTTTTTCCATAAATGATCAAGCCAAAATAAATTATGCATTTCATCTTGATGCAGGACGCTACGCCAGTTTTCTTAGAGCACGCGCTGAAGCTCGCGGTGTAAAGCGAGCAGAAGGAAAAATAGCAGAGGTTATTCAAAATCCGGAGTCTGGTTTTATTGATTCAATCAGAATGGATTCCGGCCAGACAATACCGGGGGATTTATTTTTGGATTGTACAGGTATGAGAGGCTTATTGATTGAGCAGACTTTGCATACAGGTTTCGAGGAATGGGGACATTGGTTACCCTGCGATAGCGCTATTGCAGTCCAAACTGAATCGACCGCTCCCGCTGTGCCCTATACAAAGTCGATTGCGCATCATGCCGGTTGGCGTTGGCAAATTCCTTTACAACATAGAGTTGGCAATGGATTGGTTTTTTCTGGTCAGCATCTATCGAAAGATGAAGCACTCAATATGCTACTGTCAAACCTGGACGGAAAAGTACTCACAGAACCTAACCTAATAAAATTCAAAACCGGAAGGCGAAAAAAATCCTGGAATAAAAATTGTATTGCAATGGGACTTGCCTCCGGCTTTTTGGAGCCACTGGAATCAACCAGTATTCACATGATAATGACAGCAGTAACCCGCTTGTTACAGCTGTTTCCACATGGAGAAATCAAGCAGTCAATTATTGACGAGTACAACATTCAGGCAGAAAGTGAATTTATAAGAATTAGAGATTTTATTATTTTGCACTACAAAGCCACAGAGCGTGATGACAGCCCCTTTTGGCGCTATTGCAAGGACATGGAAATCCCCCATGATCTTATGCATCGAATAACACTTTTTAAAGATTTTGGAAAATCCTATCAAGTTGAAGGCGAATTATTTCGATTGGATTCATGGACTCAAGTTATGCTTGGACAGGGGCTGGTTCCTTCGTCATATCATCCAATTGTTGAACTGATGTCGGAACGAGAGCTGCAACATTTCCTGAATAGTGTTGCCGCTGAAGTGAATAAAAACATGGCAACACTATCAACACATCAGGCATTTATAAAACAATATTGCAGCAGTATGTGATGTTTAACTTGAAAAAAATTTATTAAATATCGCAGCTACTTCCTGTGCATCATTTTCCATGTGCAGGTGATGCCCACCCTCTAATAAATGCGCTTTGACAAAGGGGAAACTGGCAACTTCTTTTAAATAATTTGAATAGGTTTTTTGCAACCCATGCTTGCCCAAAATTAATTCGCAGGGCGCAGTAATATTATTGATAAAGGAATTGAATTGTTCCGTTGTCAGTTTTACCGGCGTCGGCGCCAACAAGCGCGGATCTGTACTCCAGGAATAACCGCCTTTGCTCTCTTTTAATCCGCGTTCGGTTATAGCGGTTGCCGCTTCATGACTTAAAGGAAACATGCCTCGTTCACGAACCTCTATCGCTGTTTTTATATCTGGATAAACAGAAAGTGATTTGTTGATTTGATAACTCAATCCTTTAATCGCAGAAGCCAATTGTTGAGGGGACTTTTCAGGAGGAACCCCCTCCAGTAAAAAGCCTTCAATCAAGGCCAGATGACTAATCCGCTCCGGAAAAGTACCTGCCGCCAATCCACTGAATATGGCCCCACGGGAATGGCCCATGAGTGCGAATTTATCCCAACCAAAATAATCGGCAATTGAAAACATATCACTAATGTCATCAAAGCAATGATAGGCACTTGCCCCCAATCGATGATCAGTTTGTCCGTGTCCGGCCATATCGACCGCAATAACGTGTGCATTGGTTAACAAAGGCGCTATACGAAAAAAACTCGCAGCGTTATCCAGCCAACCATGCAATGCCAGCACGGGAAGTTGTCCAGGGCGCCCCCATTCCAGAGCTGAAAATCTCATTGAGTTAATGTTGAATTCAATGTTTCTGGGTTGTTCTTTGATCGATTTAACGGCGACTGACATACATATCCTTAATTTTCCAAGTGCTCGGTGAGAAACACTTTTAACCTTTTTTGCACTACAACAGCAAGATCATCAGGTTGGAATTTTGATAAAAAATCATTACATCCCACTTTATCTACCATCGCTTTGTTGAAACTGCCTGACAATGAAGTATGCAGAACTATATAAAGATCCTTGAGTTGGGGGTCTTTGCGAATTTCAGATGTCAACCGGTAACCATCCATCTCTGGCATCTCTGCATCAGTAACCAACATGATAATTTCATCTGTGACTTTTTTCCCTTGAGCACACCATTGTTTGAGCATATTTAAAGCCTGCAGCCCATCTTGCACCGCGATGACGTCAATGCCAAGGTTAGCCATGGTTTCTGTAACCTGCCGCACAGCGGTGGAGGAGTCTTCTGCCAACAGGATCTTTAACTTACGACTTCTGGCTTGTTCGGCAAGTTCCCGATTAAGTACATCATTCGATACTTGCGTATTGTAGGGAATGATATCGGCCAGCACCCTCTCAACATCCAGAATCTCCACTATTTGGTTATCGATTTGGGTAATTGCCGTCAGGAAATGCCCACGGCCAGTCCCCTTAGGTGGTGACAATATAATTTCCCAATTCAGATTTACTATACGGTCGACCGAACCAATCATGAATGCCTGTACTGATCGATTGTATTCAGCAATGATTAAATTCGACTTGAGATTTTCAGGTAACGGCCCTGCACCTATTGCGGCACTCAGGTCTATAACAGGTACTGTCTGACCCCTGAGATGGGCCACGCCCAAAACATGTGGATGGCTATGCGGCACTGATCTGAGCGGAGGAACATTCACAACTTCCTGAACCTTGAATACATTGATAGCAAACAATTGCTTTCCGCCCAAACGAAACATCAAAAGTTCAAGGCGGTTTTCACCCACCAACCGTGTTCGCTGGTTAATTGAATCCAATAATTTAGACATAGTAGCCCATTCCGCTAGTCGCCAATCCGGTAAATCTATCATTGAGTATAGGCATAATTCCCGATTACGGATGCAAATCAATCTTTGGATTGAATCAGGGAAGCAATCTGCTTCTGGTCAAAAGGCCAATCCAGTTCAGCACCAGAAGATGAGGCGACAACGGGAATACGTATGCCATAGGACTCAATAAGCAGGTCAGATTCCGCTATGTCTATTTCGACCAGACTTATCTGACGAGAAGATAGGAAAGGCCAGAGTAAATCCTTGGCCTTTTCACATAGATGACACCCTGAGGTGTGGTACAAAACCAAACGAACTGTCATTGCCGGTTAAGTAAAACCAAAGCAACCAGAACAATAGTTATTGCCGCAACCAACAATAGGCTGTACAGCCCTTTATTGGAACCTGTTGGGTTTTGATTAACAGGCTTGGGCTTATAGGCTGATGAACCGGATGATGAATGTATGACAGGCTTAACCAGGGGTTTTGCGGGCTTCACAGGCATTTCAGGCGGCACTAAAGGTGCACTGCGCACCGTTGTTTTGGACAGCTCTTCAGTACTTGGCCCCATAACACCAAAACTCAAAGTATCAAAACGAATCTCATCACCCTTCTTGGCTCTGCCTTCAGTAATTCGTTGTCCATTAATAAAAGTACCGTTGGCTGAGCCCAGATCCTTAACCAACAATCCGCCTTCAACCACCTGAATTTGTGCATGGCGGCGGGATAAATGGGCGGCAGCGAGGCTGATATCACATTCACTTGCGCGCCCAATTACAGTCAATTCTTTCAAAGGGAATACCCGATTGGCCAATGCTGTGTGGTTGGCTTTCAAAGACCAGGGAGAGGGTTTAGATGAACGTAATTGGGTAGTGTTGGAAGATTCTTCGGCTAAGGCTTTAGGTTCACGCTTGGGATCAACTACGATCAAATCAACGGCACCCAAGGTAATTACATCTTCGGGGTGAAGGGTAAAGTCGCCAATCACTTCTGTATCGTTAACTCTTACGGGTCTGGTCGGTGCCAGATTTTTCAATGTCAGGGTTTCGTTATCCACCAGAATTTCAAGATGCACATCAACAACATAAGGGTCATCCACAACCAAAGCATTGGTGGCTGATCTGCCGATTGTGATTTTAGGCTCTACCAGCCAGACCGCGTTGTATTTGTTTTCTTTAAAGCGGAGTTTCAACATATTAGACGACCTTATTAATCCTGCTGTGCGGGATGATGCTATAGCGCCAACCCTATTTCAACCGGTTTTTGTCTGCTTGGGTTTTCCCCCAATATGAGTTTAGGGAATGAACAGCTCAACCTTTGCACCGGCTTGAATACCCCCATTACTCAAGGATAAATAACCCTTATTTTTGCCTGAAGAATGTAAAGCCAAAATTCTTTCTGCGAACAACAAACCCAACTGTGTACTCGATATCAAACGATTGCTGACATATTCACTTGTTTGGTCTTTAGCCAACATCTGCGCCGGAAATCCATCGCCATCATCTTCAATGCTTATGTGCAAATAAGCATCAGCCTGTGTAACGACAATATTGATTCTACTTTTTGCATATCGGGCCGCATTAACCAACAGGTTATTTAAGACACTCCCAATTAATTCAGCATCCAGATACCAGTGTAAATTTTCATCACAGTCCAGATTAATCACAATATTTTTGTAAGCCAATAAAGATTCATTACGCACCAACTGTTCTGCAATTAATTCTATGACAGAGAGTTCATCTATATCGGCAGACAGGGTTTTCTCATCCAACTTATAAAGGGTCAACAATTGAATAAGATCATTATTGATGCGTGTAGCTTCATATTCGAGTTTGGATAATTGTTTTTTTTGACTTTCCGTTTCGGGTGACAATTCCGCTAATAAATCCTGCACATTCAACAGCAACATAGTCACCGAATTTTTCATGTCATGGACACTGGATGCCAACAATGTTGAAAAACCCAAGGTGGAATTGGTATTCATATCTGCTCACTTTTTCGATAGATGCATCCAGTCTAGTCGAAAATCAGGAGACTATTGAAAACACCAACATTTTTAATCCACGTTCCGGTTCAATATCTGGAAAGTCAGGATTGGCGACCAGCTTCTCTTCAAGTGATGCACCAGGACAGTGCTCGGCAAAAAGTCGAATCAAAAACCCAGCATCGAGATCGGGGTTATTCAAGCAGCTTAATACCTTTCCTCCGGCTGGCATCAGTTCAGGCAGGCGCTTGATCAATTTAGCGTAATCCTTAACAGAATCAAAACTGCCTTTTTGAAAACTGGGTGGATCCAATATCACCAAATCATAAGGTCCGGCACGTTTAATTCTGCCCCAGGATTTTAATATATCCTCCGACAGATATTGGCTGCGGCTTTTATCCAGCTGGTTCAATTGATGATTGCTTCGTCCCTGATTCAAAGCAGCACCACTCATATCAACATTCACTACTTTTGCTGCACCAGCCACAATTGCTACCACAGAAAAAGTGCAGGTATAAGCAAACAAATTCAGAATATGTTTTTGGTTAGCTTCCTGTTCAAGCCATTGACGAGCCGGTTCAATGTCCAGAAAAAAACCGATATTTTGCTGTTTCGCCAAATTCAGTTGAAAATGCAAGTCATCGCGTTTTGCAAAAACCTGTTCAGGTAATGCACCATAAACAATTTCGCTCGGATCACCCGGCGCATATCGGTGTTGCACAACCACTGCCTGGATTTTTTGCGAAATACAATCTTTCATTTTCAATAAACAGTCCGCCAGCCAACCTTCCGGTGGCGGATAAAACAAAGTCATCAACAACACAGGATGAAAATAATCGAGGGTAACGAATTCAAGTCCAGGATAAAACTTCCCACGGCCATGAAAAACACGATAGCTGTTTACAGCGCCCGCGGCCGAATCAATTCGATTTTTTAATTCATTCAACTTTTCTAATATAGATTGCATAATTTTTTATTCGGTGATTACAGCCATACCCACTTTATACAAAATAATATCCTGGTAACCCACAATGACCGGATAAAGTCCGCTTAAAGACTGATCCAAGTCAGGATCATGCGTATCAACCAGCAAGGGGCGACTATTCAGCGAAAGAATTTTTTCTCTTGTAGCTATAATAATAATATTGTGCTGCCCTACTCGCCTGATAATTTCCGGCGTAAATTGCTGATTGCCACGACCGAATATATGCCCTTGACCACCAATAGCCGTCACAATCATTTTGACAGGACCTTGATGCTGTCCGATATATTCCAGCAATTCTGTTGCACTCAAATCACAGGCAATTAATTGTTTATTCAGTAATAAATCAACGCCAAGTAAACTACCCTCCAACCCCAACTCCTGTAAAAAAAGATGGGTAGTGGAACCTGTCCCGACCAAATAAAGTGTTTGATCATCAACTTGCTCTATTAATGTTTGCACTGCATCCAACTGTGCCAGTTCATCTTTTTCCATTCCGGAATTTTTAACTTGCTGAAGCAAATCTTGAATTTCAGGAACCCATAGTTCGCCATAATATTTGGCTTTTACTTTACCTTCACGAAAAGCTTCTTCATCAATATCTTTAACATCGCGATGTGCAAGATTCACTAATTTCCCACTTAATAATTGATACACCAAATCGCCAGCAGCTTCCGGTGAAATGGCATAAACACCGGAATGAATTTTGACACCGGCAGGCACACCCAAAACAGCTTGATTATGCGGAAGATGATCCACCAGAATTCTGGCAGTACCATCACCGCCGGCAAATAAAATTAAATCCATTTTGTGTTGAATCATTGAATGAATCGCCGCAACACTGTCATCAGCAATTGAAGGTGTGGTTTCAGCTTTGCCTAAAACATGTGACGCAAAACCTGCAGCAGTAACGCTGGTTTCACCCATATCGCCAGAGAAACAAAAAAAATCAATTTGATCAGAAAAATCTGTCACGCGGGATAAGGCGCGCTGCATGCGGCCAATGGCTCTCTGTTCCGCACCCATTGCCAACGCTTGATCACGAATAGCAATTCCATCAGACCCCTTCAAACCAACACTGCCACCAATACCGGCATAGGGATTAACCAACACACCCAATCGAAATCGTTTTTCACTCTGCACAATTAAATCCTAACTGTGAAAGCCAACTTTTTGTTTTCTGGTTGGCATGATGGCAATTAACTTTATAATTATGAAATTCATTTCTTTTCGGATAAAGTTTTCGCAGTACATCAAAACCATCGTTGATTGCAATATTGTTTGACTTTGCATCACGAGCGGCCTCACGCAAGCGAGCATTATCAGCTTCGATATTATAGGCTTGCAGTATCAAATGTTTTACTATCGCCCAAGAGTCGGTTAAATGGCCAGCATCCAAAATACTATCATTCAATTCCGGCACTAAATCCTTCAAATTTTTTTTCGGTTTTTGATTTGAAAATTGACAGAAAGCGCGATAAATCATTTCGGTTCCATTGAGTTTTCCATCATAACTGTAACCCGCAATATGAGGAGTTCCGATTACCACCTTTTCCAGCAAAGGAATGCTGATATCCGGTTCTGGTTCCCAGACATCAAGTACCACACGTAAATCCGTGCGCTGACTCACTAATGACAGCAGATCCTGATTGCTGATGACCGATCCCCTGCCGGCGTTGATCAACACAGCCCCGTGTTTTAGTTGCATCAACTCCTGTCGTTTTAATAAATGAAAACTGGGATGAGGGCCTTCTGTAACCAAGGGGGTGTGCATGGAAACCACATCACAGGCAAGGACCTCTTCCAGACGGCACAGATCCGGAATCTGTTCATGAGTCAAGTTGGGGTCATAACAACGCAAACTGACACCCTGAGCTTGTAATCGACGGTATAAAAGGCCACCCACATTGCCGCAACCTATAATGCCAACAGAGGACTTGGTCCAATTGACATCCAGCGCTGCCAATGCCGCGTAAACATACTCAACCACTGAATTGGCGTTGGAACCAGGTGCATTAGCCCAACTAATTCCCTGTTGATCCAGATAGGCAAGATCCAAATGATCAACACCAATAGTGCAAGTCCCTACAAACTTTACCTGGCTGGATTCCAATAATGTCGAATTGACTTGTGTGACGGAACGAATAATCAAAGCATCCGCTTGTCTTACATCAGCAGGAGTAATTTTGCGCCCCGGCAATCGTTGAACTTCGCCAAATTGAGCAAAAAATTCTGATCCCAATGGAATATTTTCATCAATAATAAACTTCATATAGGCCTTAAAAATGAAGGATAGGAAAAAAAAGAAGGGCTAGCAGTTGTGCTTTCAGTGTTTAGCATATACTTTATGTAGTGATGGTGACGCAAAAAACCATCATTCTCGGGATTAATTCCTACTTTTTTCGGGAGGTGTATTATGAAGACCTCGGACACCGGCCACAATATGAACAATGTGGTTGATTTTTTCACCCGCAAATCTTACTCCGAACTACACAACGAACGATTCATCCGTTTGGCCCCCGAGCTGGATGGATTGGAGATGCTTTATTCCAACGACAGTAATTCTGAAAAGCTCTATAGCTTGAAGATTTTATGTTGGGGGCTTAGAGCCAATGGTGAAGTTGTGGGATTAGTCCCCTGGCTTAATGACATAGTGCCCTGCCCTGATCTGGCAGATCCATTAAATGGTCATTGGGAAGGTTACTATGATCCAGGTATTGATGAAGTTTTCTTTGATGCCCCGATGCACAAAGTAATCGAACTGGAAACTGCCGCTGAATATTACGAAGTCGAATGTGAAAATGGTGAGGATCTGGTTCAGGAGTTACCTGACACCATAGGAACCCATGCCGTTTTACGAGTGGACAATTCGAAACGATTGATGCTGGTTGAAGTTGTAAGCTGGTGTTTGCACTATGACGGCAATATTTTTGCAATGATCACCGACTCAACCAAAGTAAAAAGCACACCCGTCCTTCCCGGCGACGAATGCTTATATGAAGCACAATCCAGCGAAGATTTTTTATACTTTTTTCAACATCAAATCGCCAACAAAATTAAATCTGAGGATCCGGAAGCATTAGCCGCATTTTCACTGTTGGTGGATGGATTGACTTGATCAGTAATGAATAGCTACGGGCGCGCAAGATTTGTTCGCCCGTTTTTTATTTCTTGTTTTTTCTAATAATAAATTGATATTCTTTTTCGGTTTCTGACTGACTAACTAACTCGTGTCCCAGAAAGCTACAAAACTTTGGTATATCCCTTTTTGTTGAAGGATCTGTTGCTGTCACTTGAATTAACTCACCTTCCTGCACTTCCCTGACAACTTTATGCAACATCATAACCGGCTCGGGACACAAGAGCCCGGTCGCGTCTAAAAATCTATTAATTGTGTGGTTCATAGCTTAAAAACGTCTATAGATAAAGCAGCAAAATTTTTAACCCTTGCTATTCTTGGTGCAAGGGAATTCAAACTCATTTGGTAACAGATTTTGATCATTTATAACTAACCGGGGAAGCCTGTTCGATGTCTCGGAATCAACCAGATTATTATATGCCATCTGATTTTTTTAGTCGTCAAACACTTGAAAAAACTATATTGATTCTTAAAAAAGAACATCCGGCTTTATCGCAATGTGTGCAGGGTGCATTGGAAAATCTGCATGTTGTGCCATTCGAAAAACTGCATCGAGCCTATACCAGTGAAATGATATTTAATTACGAATTAGTTGAATACATGAAAGCGCATGTGATTGGCCGTGTTGTTTCCTGCCTGACTGAAATAGGGCAAAAAGTATTATCCAACAAAGACACTGCACAAATGGAAATGATTAACCTACGCAGCATTATAGAAGACTGGATGTTATTAACAGAATGGATTTTGCTGCGAAGTGATTCCGACGTAAAAGACTGTACTTCTTATCAGTAAGTTTCCAGTAAAGAAATTTCTTACAGAAATCCGGCCACATCCGGTTTATTTTTTAACGAAAATAAAACCTGTCACTTCTTCCCTGTCGTGAAATAATTGTTTGAATTGCAATTGAACATTAATATTTTTCTGTTGTAATGCAGAGATTATCTTTTCATGACACAAGTTAACTTCCTGGTATCGCTGCTTCATTGGCAACTTCAAATTAAATACAGCATATCGACAATAAGCTTGCGCGAACCATTTGGTAATAAGACTGGATGTTCTGGCAGGTTTATCCACAATGTCACAGACAAGCCAATCAACCGGCTTTTTGGGTTCAAAAATAAATCCATCACTTTTTATGTGAGTTACCAATCCTGAATCCATTAATTCCGCATCCATTGGGCCATTATCAATTGCTTGCACATAAATACTGCGCTGAACCAATTGCCATGTCCACCCACCGGGCGCAGCTCCCAAATCGACGGCTTGCATTCCTGGGGCTAACAAATCATCCCATTTTTCAGCAGGAATAAAATGATGCCAGGCTTCTTCCAATTTCAACGTCGCACGACTGGGCGCTGATTTTGGCAAACGCAAACGCGGAATACCCATAGCCCAGACTGAACTGTTGCGGATTGGACTCACACCCAGGTAAGCCTGCTGTGTTGAAATAAATAGTAAATGCATTCGCCATTTTGAGTCCGGCGATATGCGTTGATTTTTTTCCAGGGATTTGACAAACGGAACTGAAAATTTATTTCCCAAAACCAATAACTCTTTTCCAGAGTTGGTATCTGGTGTTTCAACAACAACTTCGTTAACCAGCGGCAGAGAACGTGCAGCGGCAATCAACGGCGTCAATCGATCATTCACTGGCAGATTATCTTGCAAACCTGCACACACAAACCACTGACGCACAAAAATCAAACTCTGAAAATCCAGCTTCTGGATTAATGCCAAAGCGGCATCAGGTTCATGTGTAAAAAAAAGAACAAATGCGGATGATTCAATAACTTTACTATAACCATATATCTGTATTTGATTAGCTTTGTCAGTAATTTCTGCAGCGCACTCTTTTTCAAAACCTATACGACAATGTAAAAACAAACAATTCAATGTATAAACCTTCAAGTTAATTAAACTAATCTTCGGTAAGATTATTGAACTTTTCCAATTCAATATTAATTGCATTGGTTGAAATGTTGACTTCGTAAAATGAAAACATCAATGAAATAACCAACAAAATCAAACTCACTGCAAACAGAAATACACCTATCAACATCCAACCCAGAAGCAGTGAAAACATGGATAAGGTACAAAACACAAAGGATAACACACCAAATGCCTGCATCAAACGAATCACTTGCAATCGTTTCCGTAAATTTTTTATTTGCCGCATAATAACATCCTGAGAAGATGCATTTTCGACATGACTCAATTGCCGAATAACATTAGCCAAAACGACAAAACGATTGGTATAAGCCAACATCAATAAAGAAATAGCCGGAAATAATAAACTGGGGGTAGTTAACGACATATCCAGAGCTAATTGACTCAAAATAATTCTCTCCAATAAATAATGCGATCATGACCACGATATGACCCGAACCCAAAATTTGCATTGGGTAATGCCGCGTCATTATTATGATTACCATCTTGATTCCAATCAAAACGCAACCAGGGATAAGCCGTTAAATCAACTTGCACATTAAAAGATCCTGTTCCCGTAATCGGTGCAGTGAAATATTGCCCTGCATTACCTGACGAAAATAGCACCTGCGTCGGCATTAAATTTTGATACGCACCCTGTGTGCTGCCTCCACTTAAGGGAACAACAAGGTTGTCTGCGGTTGCTATATTACCTTGAGGATAGCTAATTGCAGAGCGATTAATTGCCGTACAGGAGTCAAACGGATTTACCAACCAGAAAGCACCCGTCCAATATTCCGTATTGAAATTCACAGGAAGATTTGCGGTTTCAGGACCAAATGCATCTTCAAGTCGCAATCGTCCAAAAAGTAAATTTAAATTAGAGCCAATTCCCATCGCATTACAATTATTGGATGAAGTGCAATTTCCTGTTGTTCCTGCATTCATATTGAGATTAGCAAGCGAGCGCAAGTCAAAAGTATCCTGCAATTGCAATCCAAATTGTAATTGCGAATAGGGGCCATCCAGCGCAGTTGTACGCAGAAAACTGGCACTGGTTGTTGAATAATTTAAAACGCCTGCGACCCATGTATTCGCCGTGCCCAAAATAGCACGTGAACTTAATGTTGACCCATTTCCCGAGTTTGCATTTTCTGCAACATAACTGATTGTTGGAGTAGGCCCATAAGCCAAACCATAATTACTGACAACAGAATCCGACAGACTGCGGGCCTCAATCTGAAACGATGCTGTGACAGAATTTTGCTGCATGTAACTAAAACTTCCACAGCTATTCGTAGTAGACGATGACACCAGTGTAAAGTGATCCGGATAAAAACGCCCCACCGTTGAGCTGGCAACAAAATTCGGATTACCTGCGGTTAATAAATAATTATTGTTTAATAAATAAGGACTGATTGTCAGGCTGCCAACCTGATTCCAATAAACATCCGCATTACGAAACAGGCCTGGTGTAGCGGTTGTAGAAAAAGTACCTCCTGTTACCAAGGGCGTTAAAGTTCCGACTACAGGATGAATTAAACTATTTTCCCTCAACCCCAGATTAGTTCGCTCAGATGAAATTTCATTTCCGAAATTAGGTGTTAAATTTCCACTAGCATTTAATGAACTGACTGAAACCGCAAATCTCTCCCCCGCCGCAACAAAACCTGAGCCGGATGAGCTGGTACCCGGATTATTGGTTCCGGATATTGTCCTTACTGATTCAATTCCTAATGAAAAAGGTCTGACAATAAAATCATTACTGTTTCCTGTTAATTCATAAGCAGGATTCGAAGAAGTAGCCGTCAGATTTAATCTGGCAAATAAATTAACCTGGCCGACATCAGAATAATTAATAGGTAGCGGAGCACGCCCACTGCTATCAAAATTCAAATTCACATTACTATAGGCAAGGCTTGCTGTTGCCACTGAGTTCGCATTGGATTGAACCGAAGATCCATTTGCAGTAAAAGTTTGTCCGGTAATACAACTAACAGGATTACGGCATTTATAAGCCATCTGCACTGTTTGCGGTGAGGTTAAACGTGCGACACATGCACCAGATGATTGATCAGTAGTGACTGCTTTTAAATAAACACTATTATCCGCTGCTCCTGCTATTTGATTGGGAATGTTGGTAGATGAATTCAATGCACCAGAAAAAATAAATCCTGCGCGCTTGAAATTCGTTGTACAACTATTGGCAACCGTACAATCGGATGAACCTGTAC